>JAUWHQ010000001.1 GCA_030605805.1 Methanosarcinales archaeon
GGTAGCCTGTCCTGGTGAGGTGACCGTTATAGATGAACTCATACCGGTCAGGATATGCGCATTCGGAGGATGCGGCAGTCATATAGACGTGCGTCACACCGTTCTTTTCCATTGCAGAGGCGGTTACGTTGTCATACACCACGCCCGGATGCGGGGCGATCTGGCGTGAGAGTTCGGTCTCGATTGCACTACGATCGGCAGGCGGCGTGCCAGCCCACACAATCTCGTACGATTGGACTTTCTTTTCCGTGTCTGCGGTTCGGGCGCCCTGATCTCTGACTTAAGTTCACCCGACCTCGTGCACATACACCTCGCAGTACTCATCACCATGACTCAGAAGCTTCCTGACCTCTAGTTCTGCCATGCCCCGGAATGCGCAGTGCATTGCTCCACGGAATATCCCACGGCAGACATGGCATGCATCGATATCTGTAGCAAGTGGGCACTTATACACCGTGTAGTGTGCGGTGCTGCCACTCACATCCCACTCTGACTCGCGCCCTGGTATCTTGTCGATCCGTACAAGCGCGTCCCTGAACTTATCAGCAGTCCACATCGTGCCATACTGCTTCTCATACTCATGGATGACACGCCGTCCGACCCGTCTTCCAAAGACCCTGGTATGCCTGTCAGAATCAATACCCTGCGCCCTCAGAAACGCCGAGAGCTCGCGCAGCGGCTCATCAAAGATATCCTCGACTCCGACATACTCAAGCAGTTCATTGATCTTTGCCTCGACCTCGGGACGGTGCTTCAGCACGATCACGTTGCTGGTCAGTTGGGAATCGTAATTGAGCCCTGCCGACTCGAGCATACACAGGAAGATGTTCTTCAGCTTCTCGACAGCCCGCATCGTCCTGTAGCCGTGATGAATCGTTATGTCCTCGCCATCGATGTCCATCCGGTTGATGATGCGTGAGGTCTCGGCAACATTCTTCAGATCAAAGAGCACCTCCTGCAGCGGCACATCCTGTGACAACTTCACACAGAGGCATTCGGACGTCATGATCGCCCGCGGCGTCTTGCCGATCAGGAGATCCTCATAAAACTTCCTGTGCAGCGCGACGATCTCGTAGTTTGCCGCGCTGTACTCTCTAATCAGTGAACTCCAGAATTCAGGTTTTGCGTGCAGTTCCTTGACCGTCTCCTGCATACAGCCGACATTCTTCAGAAGATCGTTGTATGCTTCGTTCGGACTTGCCTTTCGTTCAAAATCGATCTTGAGCGTGTCGAGATGTGAGCGCATCTGGCTGATCCCGAGCGAGAAGGAGGTCAGGTATGACCCGATGATCCCTGCAAGAAACTGCCGCTTATCATGATCTATCCCCTTGATCTCTATATGGACACTCGATGGACTCTGATCATCATCCGCTGTCATGCTTAAGAGAGCATCCCAGTAGAGACCAGTGCAGAGATTTCGCATCGCTTCTTCAAATTCCGAGATGGTCGTCACCTCGGATGGATCAAAAACATGGTCCAGAACCTCTTTTTCGATGATAAGGTCTTTCGTCTGCGTAAGCATGTAATCGAAGATCGGTTTGGGGACGATTGCCTGATCCTCCCTGATCTCCCGGAGCGTTGCGATCAGAAACGTGGCGTCCTTGACACTGCCATAATACTGCAAAGCGACATCGGTGAGGTCGATGGCATCCCGTATCGCAGCACTGAGGTTGCCTTTATGTTTTTCAAGGAGCGGCTCTATCTTCTTCAGATGTTCATCCTCAAGAGCGATGTGTTTTCTAAGTACCATATATAATCCAAATGTGGTTTGCAATATAAAAAGTCTTTTGGATAACACGATTAGCGTGATATATAACATGCCATCGTCGGTGGGCGTAAAACCCACCATCTCAGCAGGAGTGTGTAACCATTCCACAATCCTCACACCTATCTGGCACCCGGTATCAACAGGCTGCCCGTAATGTGTGGTTTCTGTCACGTATTGTCCTCTAAAAGACATTCTCTCAATTTTTAGTATCAATTGAGTATATACCAGTGACATTACAGAGTATAGAAACGAGAGAGGCGCAAAAGATTGCGCGCACGTGACAGACTTTGCGCGGGTGCCTCTCGATGAAACAAAAACAAACAAAAAAGGAGACGTGAGAAAAATGAGAAGAATCCAACTCTTGCTCGACGGCTCAGAATCCTCTGAGGTCGCGGCAAAACACGCAATAAAGATGGCATCGAAGTGCGATGCCAGGATTGTGCCTGTCGAGGTCATCGATACCCGCAGGTTCAGAACGCCAGGGGTCATCGAAACAATGAGGACTGAGATGGACGCGTATCTCAAGGACCTTGCAGAGAGGGCGCAGGTATGCTGTGACGTAACGATCGATGCTGCAAAGACGATCACAGCGAACCCAATCAGGGACATCCTTGCAGAGACAACGTCAAGCGGATGCGATCTGATTGTTCTGGGAGCTTCCGGATACACGCGCGGCAGCATCAACGATATCGGAGCAGCAGTTCTCAGAAAGGCAAAGAAGAACGTGCTTCTGGTGCGAGATCGACTGGAGAACGACCGGTTCTACCGGAAGATCCTTATGCCGACACTGGAGTCTGATGACGTGCCAAAGCATGCAGCAGAGATTGCAGGGCGGTTTGGCGCAAACCTCGTGGGATGCAGTGTCATGAACACCACAGATACGGTGCAGAGTGAGCGCATCGTATATCTTCCTGAAGCTGCAACAGGGCGGCGCCACCTTGGTGAGCGTGTCAGACTCTCGAAGACTGCGGTGGACCTGAAGAGAGACGCGCTCCTCAATCGTGCAGCGCGGGCGGTGGACGATCTGCTCGAACCTGCACGGAGCATGGGAATTCACACGGAGTCGGTGGTACTCGATGGCAATCCGGCAGAGAAGATCCCATCGTTTGCAGCGGAAGGGGAATTCGATCTGATGGTGCTCGGGTACCGGAACAGGGGCAGATTCTCACGGATACTCGCAGGAAACCTGTCAGAAGATATCGCAACGAGAGCACCATGCTCGGTATTTGCGGTAAAGGCGAGTTAAGTTATTTAAGTTAATCAGAGGTGATTAAAATGACAAGAAGACTACAACTACTGGTAGACGGCGCGGCAGATTCGGATGCTACAGCCAGACATGCTGTGATCATGGCTGATCATCTGGATGCAGAGCTTGTGGCGACCGAGATCAGGAACACACGCTGGTTCGATTCCTATCGAAAGACCGAATCCGCGAAGACTCTGTTCCAGGATAAGCTTGCAAGAATCAGCGACATGGCATCTGATCACGGTGTCGAGATAAGCGATGTGAGACAGAAGGCAGTCGGCGACCGACCGAAGGATATTCTGAGGCTGGCGCACGAAATCGATCCGAATGTACTGATATCGGGTGCGCGTGGCGGCATCATGGCAGGACAGGGGCTCAGCGATCGTGCAGCAGGACTCTTCAACCTGTCAAAGTACAATCTGCTCCTTGTTAAAGACCTGGATCACGACACCGGCGAGTATAAGAGGATCCTTGTCTCGGCAGACAGCCCGATCAACATCGCGGATTGTGCCGCGAATATCGCTTCAGGATATGATGCGGAACTGACCGCGGTTCAGGTCGTGGACCTCGAGGAAGGGCTCGTCAGGGAACGGGTCGTTTACCTGCCAGAGGCTGCCGCGTCATCAAGAGCAGGAAGACAGCGCAGAAGGCTTGGTGAGACCGTGAAGACCCCGGACACGCTGCTTGCCAAGATGAAGGAGAACCGGATGGCAAGGGGGCAGGCACTCGCTGATGCGGTTGCCGATGTTGCCCGTGACAAAGGGATATCGGCAAGCTCGCAGGTACTGGTTGGCAAACCCGGTGACGAGATCGCAAGGCTCACCAGACGGGAGCGTTTCGATCTTCTGGTCATGGGATCAAAGAACGAGAGCGTTTTAAAAAGGCTCATGCACAAGACCGCACCGGAAGCAATCGCTCGGAGGGTCCACAGTTCAGTCTTCGCGGTTAGAAAAGTAGTAGCGTGATGGGATTCCCGGGTAGGGAATCGTTTGATTCCCTGATCCGGATCCCATCTACGTTTTATTGTTTTAAGATTATGTCTTCTTTCCTTCTATGTCAACGATGTATACCTCAAGCAGGTCATCAAGCACTGCTGCATTGATCCCGATATTATCAGCAGCCTCTGCAAGTTCCCAGTAATTGACACCCTTCCTCTCGCAGAACCTGACTGTATAGACATTCGAAAACGCAAGAGGCATCGCAAGCGTGTTCTGAATCCATTTCACAAGGATTCTGGACTGGGTGCCCTTACTCACCTCAGAAAACGAGACATGCGAGTCGAACTCATTGACGATCTCCTCACCATACCTGCGCAGGAACTTCTGTATCTTACCGTCGTAATTCTCGCAAATTGCCTGAGCTACCTTGCAAATCGCCGAGAGCGATCTTTTGATCTCATCCTCGCTTACGCCATTCGATTTAAGGATATCTGTTATGGTTCTCACACGCGAATTATCCGGATTTACCATACCGTCATCCATTATCGGGATTCTCGCCAGATCCTCGACACCAAGCAGATTTAGGTCTGCAATATCGTTCGCCAGTCTGCGTGCGTCCCTGTATGAATGTTTCGTAAGCTCTGCGAATATGCAGTAGACGAGTTCAGTCCATCTGGAGCTTTCGTCCTCCCACCGATAATCCGCCGGGAGAAGATGGCGGTACTCTGCATAGATCTCCCTGATCCGCTTCTCCAGGGCGGCAACCCTGTCGGGTCCTGTATCTTCCTTCGATACTTTCTTCATTCGTGCCATCCTTAATGCCTCCTTATGTGTGTGCGAACGTAACCACTGCTTCTCATAAGCATCGTTTAGGCTTATTAAATTTTTGGGGCTCTTCTCCTTGGCAATGGTGCGCCTAAGTCCGGTATATCTCACGTATTGTCCCGGAGTGGGCATTTGACCCACTACCTTGGTGTGATTGCCCACTTTCCCAATCCCTGTGTGCATTCACTCGATTTAAGTGCTAACAGAATATATATCGATGGGCATCCGTAGGGGTGGATAGAGAATGAATCGCCCAAACAAACGAAAGATGGATATATATGAAATCCATAAAATATGTGAACGGTTCTGGTGATCAACATGAGGATAAAACAGTTCGCAGCAACATACTTAATCGTGCTCGCCTTCTGGCTACTGCTCTCGGCACACTTCGATCGATTCCACGTGGGTGCAGGCGTCGTCTGTTCTGTTATAGTGGCTTATGCATCCCACGATCTCTTATTTAAAGACACGGAAAAACACCGGTTGACAAAGACCCTGCGGTTCATCGCGTACCTTCCGTGGCTCATCTACCAGATCGTGCTCGCAAACATCGATGTTGCAAAACGGGCGCTTTCACCGAGTATGCCTATCGATCCGCGGGTGGTCACGTTCAAGACGATCCTCAAGAGCGACATGGCGCGTACCGCGCTCGCAAACTCGATCACGTTAACACCGGGCACCGTCACAATCGACATCGTGGACGACGTCTTCTACGTCCACGCCATCGCAAAGGAGCCCGCTGACGACCTCCTGAAGGGCGCGATGGAGCGAAAGGTTGCCCACATCTTTATGGAGGACTGATATGACGGGCACAGAACTCTTCGGAACGATAGGGATGGTGGACGTCTTTCTGGCGATGGCAATCACAATCGTCATCGCAAGCTTTGTATCGCTCTACCGCGGCATCGAGGGACCCGGAATCTTCAACCGGATCATCGCAGTAAACGTGATCGGAACAAAGACGATCGTGCTTCTGGTCCTGATCGGGTTCATCTACGAACGACCGGATTTTTTCGATATCGCGCTTTTGTATGCGATTCTCAACTTTATTATGACGATAGCAGCGACGAGGTACTAAAAAAGAGGAGGAGAAACAATGTCTGACACGATAATAAATCTGACAAATGTGATTACGGTCCTGCTCCTGCTCGTGGGCGCGTTCTTCATGCTGGCGGGAACGATCGGGTTCTTGCGGTTCCCCGACTTCTACTCAAGGATGCATGCCACAGGCAAGTGCGACACGCTCGGCGAAGGACTGATGCTCGTTGCGCTGATCGTCTACGGGGGCGCGACGTTTGTCAGCGTGAAGATACTGTTTTTGATCCTCTTCATCCTGCTTGCGAATCCGACCTCGACCCACGCGATTGCAAAAGCCGCGTACGACGTCGGGCTCGAACCATGGCGGAAACTTGATGAAGAGGTGGCGTGGCTGAATACCGGCGATACTGGCAATAGCGACGAAAGTCGAGCCGGGGAAGACGGAGGTGAGGTGCGATGATCTGGATACTCGATATCACGATGTTATTCTTCCTTGTGGTCTGTGCAATCGCCGCAATCTCGATAAAAGACCTCCTCTCAGCGATAATAATCCTCTCAGCCTACAGCCTGATAATGGCGATCGTCTGGGTCGAGATGCACTCGGTCGATGTCGGATTCACCGAAGCTGCGGTCGGCGCGGGAATCACGACAGTCTTATTCATCGCAACGCTTGCAAGAACCGAAGGGAGGAGTGAGGATTGAAGACGCTGGCACTCTTCGTGGTCGTGATCACAGGCGCGATGCTGATCTACGCTGGGCAGGACCTGCCAGCGTTCGGGGACATAAATTCACCATCGTACCAGGCTCCGATGACCCAGTACTTCATCGAGAACTCTGAGACCGAGTCTGGCGTGACAAACATCGTTACCGCTCTTCTTGCCAGTTACAGAGGCTACGATACGCTTGGGGAGACTGCAGTGATCTTCACCGCGGGAATGGCAGTCATGCTGCTCCTCCGGAGGCGTGAAAGATGAGCAGAATCCAGGAGAGCGTGATCATCAGAACGGTCGTGCGAATCATGGTCCCGTTCATCCAGCTCTTCGCGCTCTACGTGATCATGCACGGCGCAAGCGGACCCGGCGGCGGCTTTCAGGGTGGCGTGATCTTCGGAGCAGCAATCATCCTCTACGCGATGATCTACGGCATCGCTGAGGGGAAAAGGAAGATGTCTGATGCTCTCGACAAGATTCTTGCAAGCACAGGGCTTACCATCTTTGCAGCGACGGGACTTGCCTGCATCGTCTGTGGAGGGATGTTCCTGCAGTACAACGCAGTTCCGCTGCTGCCGGATCCTGCTCTGGTCTCCAAGTACCTGATCGATCTGGTGGAGATCGGGATCGGGATCACCGTGCTCGCAGTCATGATCTCGCTCTTCTTTGACATCTCACCGCCCGAATCAGAATCAGAGGAGGTGGAAGAATGAGCGGGATCATCGATGTCGTCTATGCCGAGTATAATTACTGGATATATGTGACGCTGATGATGATCGGGTTCTATGCGATGATCGCAAAGAAGAACTTAATCAAGAAGATCATCGGAGCAAACATCTTCCAGACCGCGATCTTCCTCTTCTATATCTCGCTTGCAGACGTCACGGGCGGCACCGCGCCGATTCTTGTAGGCGGACACGGCGGAGAACATGCAGAGCACGTGGAACACGCAGCCGAGGTGATCTACACGAACCCAGTCCCGCACTGCCTGATACTGACAGCGATTGTGGTTGCGGTCAGTACCACCGCTGTTGCGCTTGCGTTAATCATCAGAATCTATAATGAGTACGGATCGATCGAGGAGGACGTGATCCTTGCGGCAAGAAGGGAACTCCAGCCCGAGTTTTCCGAGCACGCGAGGCAGAAAGGTGTCGCGGAGGTGGGCGAGCAATGATGGCTACATCGAGATCACGAATGACACGAATGGACGAATCACACGAATTTTGTTGTGGTCAAATCGATCCCACACAAGCGGTAAAAGTCACCGGATTTAACCACAGAGAACACAGAGAGCACAGAGTTTTTAAATCGATCCTCCGTGTCCCTCTGTGTCCTCTGTGGTTGTATTTCCTACTGATGTCATTTATGTCAGTCGCGGTGTTGTGCATCCAACCGACCATTACAGAATCACACGAATTTAACGATGGGCAGGAGGTTCTGCGATGACCGGATTTGAGCTCATCGCAACACATCTTCCGGTACTTGCAGTCGTAGTCCCGCTGATTGCAGGCTTCCTGACGCCGATTGTCGGGTGGATCGATCGCCGACTTCCGTGGTACTGGGTGATGCTCGCGATGTTTGTGGTTCTCCTGATTGCGGGAAGCAACCTTGCAACTGTTATCAACTCGGGAACGATCCACTACAAACTCGGTGGCTGGGACCCGCCATTTGGTATCGAATATGTGATCGACCTCTTAAACGGGTTCGTCTGCCTGATAATCGCGTTCATCGGTCTCATGGTATCGATATACTCGTTGGAGAGCGTCAAAAAAGAAGTTCCGGGAAAGACGACCCAGTTCTACTCCGTTTTCCTGCTCCTGATAACAGGACTGATGGGGATGACAATCACCGGTGATATCTTCAACTTCTATGTCTTCCTTGAGATTTCGTCGCTCACTGCCTACGCACTCATTGCGATGGGTGACCGCGGAGATGGTGTTGTTGCAAGCTTCAACTACCTGATCATGGGAACGGTCGCAGCATCGTTCATCCTGCTCGGGATCGGGTACCTCTACGCGGTCACAGGCACGCTGAACATGGCTGACATGCAGAGCATCCTTCCGAGCATCTATGAGAACAGGGTCGTGCTTGCCGCACTCGCATTCTTCATGGTGGGATTTAGTATCAAGGTCGGTCTCTTCCCGCTTCATGCGTGGCTTCCTGATGCGTACACACACGCACCATCCACAGCAAGCGCGCTCATCGCAGGGCTGATGACCAAGGTAGGGGTTTATGCGATGATCAGGTTCATGTTCGGCGTCTTTACACCCGCATTTGTTATCGATGTGAACATGACAGAGATCCTCACCTGGGCTGCCGCGCTTGCGATCATTGTGGGCTCGGTTCTTGCAATCGCACAAAGCGACATCAAGCGAATGCTCGCGTACTCAAGCATCAGCCAGATTGGTTACATCCTCCTCGGAGTCGGTCTTGTGAACGTGATCGGGATGCAAGGGGGACTCCTGCACATCCTGAACCATTCGCTGATGAAGTGTGCGCTCTTCCTTGTCGCCGGCGCGATATTTTATAGAACAGGTATCAGGAACCTCTACCAGTTCAAGGGACTCGGAAAGAAGATGCCGGTAACAACAACCGTCTTTTTGGTAGCGGCGCTCTCGATGATCGGAGTTCCCGGAACGGTTGGGTTTACAAGCAAGTGGTATCTTGCACTTGGATCAATAGAAGCAGATCAGTGGATCTTTGTAGCGGTCATCCTGGTATCGAGCCTGCTTAATATCGTCTACTTCTGGCGGATCTTTGACAACATCTGGTTCGGGCACCCGCACGAGATCGAGCAGATCAAACGAGACGAGGCGCCGCTAACGATGCTGATTCCGATGGTGATACTGGCTATTCTCTGCGTATTCTTCGGATTCTTCTCGTGCTATCCAATTGAATATATATTTGAACCACTGGCAAAAGCACTGCTTGGATTGGGTGGGGCGCCATGAGACGAAATGTGGCGATTGCGATGGGTAGAGGGTTACATGGAACTTTTCCGATTCTGACAGATTCTGTGGTTTTCAAAAGATGTCGAAAGATGGAACTTTTCATTCTTTGCGAGAGAGATCTGCGTTTTCCATGTATGCGAGGGGGCTACCGCTATCGACCACAGGAAGCATCAGAACCAGGAACTTTTAAATCTGTGTTGATGTGTAAAAGTCTCAGAAACCGTGGCGGTCACGTTTCTATTGAAAAGTTATCTGCGTTCATCAGCGTTTATCTGCGGTCGATTAAAAGAGGCTTATCCGGAATTAACCGCGGATGGACGCAGATAAACGCAGATTCATTGTTAACTGATCACGGAGGGATTTAGATGGGTATTACAGAGATTAATTCAATAACCCCACTCCTTGCAGTGCTCGTATCGATGATCGCATCGGTCCTGATCCTTGCATCTGGAAAATACCCGAACGTGAGAGAGGGCTGGACGTTTGCTGCCGCATTCATCAAGTTCGGGCTCGTGATCTCGATGCTGCCGCTGATACTCGATGGCAAGGTGATCACTTGCACGGTAATCGAGATGCTCCCGGATCTCCCGATCGCTTTCAAGGTCGATGCATTCGGAATACTATTTGCGATCACATCCTCGTTCCTGTGGATATTCGTGTCGTCATACTCCGTCGGCTACATGCGGTCGCTAAATGAACATGCGCAGACACGGTACTTCTTCTGCTTTGCAATAGCGCTCTCTTCTGCGGTCGGGATTGCGTTCTCAGCCAATCTGGTCACGCTATTTCTGTTCTACGAGCTCCTGACGATCTCGACATACCCGCTTGTTGCGCATATCGAGACACCCGATGCGATCAGCGCGGGCAGGAAGTATCTGACGTACCTGATGATCGCAGGTGTTGCGCTCCTCTTCTCGATAGTGGTGGTCTACCACGAGACCGGAACAACAGAATTCGCATTCGGAGGCATCGCCGGAATGGACATGTTCTCAAAGACGATGCTCATAATACTCTTTGCGACGTTCATGATCGGGTGCGCAAAAGCCGCATTCATGCCGCTTCACGCGTGGCTGCCAGCGGCGATGATCGCACCGACCCCTGTGAGCGCACTACTCCATGCGGTGGCTGTTGTGAAGGCGGGCGTCTTCACCGCGGTACGGGTCATTCTCTATGTCTTTGGAGTCGATCTGATGCAAGAGAGCGGTATCTGGCTCTACATGGCGTATTTCGTATCGATAACAATCATTCTCGCCTCGATCTACGCGCTGATGCAGGACAACCTCAAGAAACGGCTTGCATACTCGACAGTGAGCCAGTTATCATACATTGTGCTCGGAGCGGTGCTCATAACACCGCACGGAATCACAGGCGGGATGCTGCATATCCCGTACCACGCGTTCATGAAGATCACGCTCTTCATGTGTGCCGGCGCCCTGATCGTTGCTGCAAAGAAAGAGAATATCAGCGATATGAACGGGATTGCCCGCCAGATGCCGATCACGATGCTTGCGTTTACAATAGGAGCTCTCGGCATGATCGGGATGCCACCTGTCGGTGGGTATGTGACCAAGTGGTTCCTGCTCCTGGGTGCTGCTGAGCTGCATAGCATGATTCTCGTCGCAGTGCTGCTCGTAAGTGCTGTGCTGAATGCTGCATACTTCTTCCCGGTCATATATGTTGCATTTTTTAAGAAACCTGACCATGAACTGAAGTACAATGAGGCGCCGCTTACGATGCTGGTTCCGCTTGTGATAACAGCAATAATCTCGATCGTCATCGGGATATTTCCTGATGCGCCGGGGATGTTCCTTGATATCGTCGAGATAGCGGTTGCAAACGTTACCGGAGGGATCTAACGATGTGGTTCTTGGAAAGATGGCTCGATAATCCAGCGACTGTGAGAAAGATGGTTTATCTACTGTACGCAAGTCTTATCATCAGTTGCCTGCTCGGTTTTGTTGTGCAGTACGGGATGGCGCCTCCTGAACACGCCGAGGAGCATGAGGGTTTCGCATTCGAGCAGATACCCGTATTCAGTGCGATATACGGATTTATCTGCTGCGTCGCAATCATCATACTCTCGAAGGCATTCGGACATGCCGGAATCATGGTGGAGGAGGACTACTATGATAAGTGATATCACTGTGCCACCGGCTGCCATCTTCATTATCGGGGCTCTTTTGATACCGCTCTTTCGCGGGCGTATGAAACAGTTATACCTCCTTCTAATCCCTGCTGTGGCATTCTTGGATGTTCTGTACATACAGGAAGGCACATACTGGATTCACCCTTTTCTTGAGTATGATCTGATCCTTGGCAGGGTAGACCTCCTTTCCAAGTGCTTCGGATATGTCTTCACAATCGCTGCCTTCTGCATGACGCTGTATGCGCTGCATGTGAAAGAAACCGGGCAGCACGTCGCTGCCTTCATATACGTTGGAAGCGCGCTTGGTGTGGTCTTTGCAGGCGATCTCCTCACATTATTCATCTTCTGGGAGTTTCTGGCATGGTCTTCGGTCTGCCTTGTCTGGTACCGGCGCAGAAAGGCATCGATCGATGCGGGATTCAGGTACCTGATGGTGCACGTTGCAGGAGGCGTCATCCTGCTCGGAGGCATCATTCTGTATATGCAGGAGAATGGCGGATCGATCGCTTTCGATGCATTCGACTACGGCAGCCCGGGCACGATCATGATCCTGATCGGCTTTCTGATCAATGCCGCAGTTCCGCCGCTCCATGCATGGCTGCCTGATGCGTATCCGGAGGCAACAATCACAGGAGCGGTCTTCATGACTGCGTTCACTACAAAAACCGCTGTGTATGTGCTTGCACGCGGCTTTGCAGGCGTTGAACTGCTTATGTGGCTCGGTGCGATCATGGCGCTCTATGGTGTTGTGTATGCTGTGCTTGAAAACGATATCAGAAGACTTCTTGCATATCACATCGTCAGTCAGGTTGGTTATATGGTCTGCGGCATCGGGCTTGGCACAGCAATGGCATTAAACGGCACAACCGCACATGCATTCTGCCACATCCTATACAAGGGACTGCTCTTTATGGGCATGGGTGCGGTAATTTACATGACCGGCAAGAACAAACTCACCGAACTCGGTGGGCTGTACAAGGTCATGCCGCTGACGCTCATACTGTATATGATCGGAGCGTTCTCCATATCAGGATTCCCGCTGTTTAATGGATTCATCAGCAAGTCGATGATCATCCATGCGGCAGCACTCGATCATAATGCTATCATCTTTCTGATGCTCGGATGCGCTGCTGTCGGAACGTTTCTTCATACCGGTCTGAAACTGCCGTACTTTGTCTTCTTTGGTAAGGACGCCGGTATCAAAGCAAAGGATCCCCCTGTCAACATGCTGCTTGGGATGGGTGCTGCCGCATTCCTGTGCACGCTGCTCGGCTGCTACCCACAGATTTTGTACCGGATTCTGCCGTTTCAATCGGTTGAGTACCACCCTTATGCACCAGCGCACGTAATCGGAACGATCCAACTACTGCTCTTCACTTATGTGGCATTCCTGCTGCTCATCAAGAAACTGGCAGGCGAGCCCACGATCAGTCTTGATACCGACTGGTTCTATAGGAAGGGTGGCGTGCTGTTTATGTGGGCCCTCCACAACCCGCTCGCACGTGGTACACAATGGACGATCGACGCAACGCTGGCTGTCAAGGATTTCGCGGTCTGGTTCAGCAAGAACCCGGCTGAGGCGCTCGGAATCGTCGTGGATAAGGTCTGCATCAAGGTGCTCCGCATATCGGAGGGTGTGACCGCAGGGGAAGAGAGCGCGGAAAAAGTGCTTGCTTCGCGGATACAGGCGTATCCCGGAGAGCCTGTGCGAAGAGACCCAATCGGAGTCTCTGTCCTGCTCGGAACGATCTTTTTGTTCGCGTATCTGGTGATCTACGTGGTTGCACCGCATCTCTCGGTCTATTCGATGATCGGACTTCTGATGGTTGCTCTGCTCGCGGGAATCGGGGTGCGGGTGCGGGAGATGATGCGGGGAGTGGAGGGGTGAGGTTATGCGGCGGGCGGAGAAGCCCGCTCTCTGTTATTTTTTTGGTTTCTTCACCACAGAGGTGAACAAGCATTTAAACTTCAGTAACGCACATCAGATAACAGGGGATCTGAACCAGCACGATGCCAGCAAAACCCCCGATGGTGCACAGGAGTTATTATGAATCCGTCAGATATTAATGGTAGACAAACAACAATAAAGAAGGAAGGATTTGCCAATGCCAACAATTTCCACCATTAGAATCTTAGAAACAGAACCCAATAAGCGGGGTGATCTCTTTAACAGGCTTATGGGGGACCTGTTTTTAGCTCTGGGATATGACCGACTGGTTCGACTGAATATCCATAAATCCGGGCGGGAGATAGATATCGAGGTTGGACACCGAACAGAACCAAGACGTGCGATTGCAGAATGTAAAGCGACTAAGGATAAGACCGGTGGAGATGAAATCAATAAGTTTGTCGGAGCTCTGGGTGTTGAGAAACATAAAAACCAAAATATCCAGATAACCGGTTACTTTATTTCTCTCTCAGGTTTTAAAGAAACGACAATAGAACAGGAGAAGACCGCTGGCGGTGATCGCGTTATACTTCTTGATGGGGGTCATGTTATAGATGAGTTGATCGAAGGTCGTATCATTACACCAATAGAGAGAGCCATGGAGCGGGCGGGTCGTTGTGCAGCAGGACAACCTGTTGAACTACTACCGGAACCCGCGTGTGAACTCTTGGCTCATGACATGGGCTGGATTTGGGCGGTCTATTTCACGCAGAACAAGCAGAGAACGCATTTTGCTTTGATTCACTCCGATGGGGAATCAATTGCTACAGCTTTAGCCGAGACCATCATTAAAGCAGACAAGTCGATTGGAGGAACTCTTCATTCACTGAACTATTTATCGCCATCGGATGAGGCGTCAATTTCCGAGAGCCGGATCGATGAGGTCAAAACAAAATACCTTGAATACTTGGATAGTGAATATGGCAAAATCACATTGGAAGGGCTACCCGCAGATCAGGAGGTTGGCTCGCTCCGACTCAAACTCGAAAATATCTTTGTGCCGTTGTACCTTGAGCGAATCAGCGAATCTCAGGGAGATCCTTCTATATCCACAGAGGGAGATCCCCAAAAGGTGGATCAGGCGGAACGGCAACCTGTCGGCAAGGTTCTTTCGGAGCATTCACAGCTAGCGATTCTGGCAGCGCCAGGAGGCGGCAAAACCACGCTCCTCAAAAGATTAGCAATTGCTTATGCATTCCCTGATAGAAGCGGACTGATTGACGATAATCTTCCGGATAAATCATGGCTGCCGCTCTTCATTCGCTGTCGGCAACTCGGCGATCTGGTAAACGCACCGATTGGTAACATCCTCAGTGCAATCCCGGAGAGAGCCGAGATGAGTGACCTGACAGAGGCTTTTTCGCTTTTAGTAAGTCGTGCACTGCGGAGTGGCGGAGCTCTACTGTTAGTTGATGGTCTTGACGAAATCTCAGATGAAGGTGCTCGTGTCTCCTTTGTCAACCAACTGCGCACTTTCTTAGCCACATATCCCAATGTAAATATCGTCGTTACATCTCGTGAAGCCGGATTTAGAATAGTCGGTGGAGCGTTGAGCACGCATTGCAAACACTACAAGGTGGCTGATTTCGATGATGATGATATTACGCGCTTGACATTGGCATGGCACAAAGAAGTGGTTGGCGATAGCGCGGAAGTACGTTTGGATGCAGAGAAGCTGGTGAAGATCATTTGTAGTTCTGATCGTGTGCGGCAATTAGCAAAGAACCCTTTGCTGCTAACCACCCTCCTGCTAGTCAATCGGTGGGTGGGTCAGATCCCTACTCGGCGAAGTGTACTGTACGGAAAAGCCATAGAAATGCTGCTTATGACGTGGAACGTGGAGGGGTACGATCCCATTGATCAGGAAGAGGCAATCCCACAATTAGCGTTTGTGGCTTTTACGATGATGGACGATGGCGTGCAGACCATCTCATCCAGGCGACTCAAAGAGATTTTAATGTTAGCCAGGGAACAGATGCCAGAGGTGCTGAGCTATGCCAGACTCAGTGTGTATGAGTTCATCCGGCGTGTGGAATTTCGCAGCAGTCTCCTGATATTAAGTGGGCATGAAATTGAGCAGGGCACACTATACCCAATGTATGAGTTTCGGCACCTGACTTTCCAGGAGTATCTGGCAGCGAAAGCTGTTGTTGATGGATATTATCCAGATCGGAAAGATGACGACGACCTGTTGACAGTTCTTGAGCCTCATCTGGAAGATGTACGGTGGGCAGAGGTTATACCTATAGCGGCTGTTCTTGCCGGAAGAAACGTACAACCTCTTATCAGACGTCTGATTGATCTTTGCAAGCAATCGCCACCTTTATTCTACCTCCTATATTCCGAGGATTCCCCTGTAATTTTATTAAGCCAATGTATTCTTGATGAAATTCAGGTCGCACCAGATTTATTAGAGGAAGGATTGGAGTGGATCGCAAGGCGAACAAGCGGTCCCTCTGAACTTATCAGGCTTATTTACAGAGGCAGATATGGAAAAATACTACTGAAAGTCGTTAAAGACGCTTATATAATGTCTGATACAGATTTGCTGTACTTAGGAAGCGCGCTCGCTGACATTACTCTGGAACAGATTAATTATACAGGACCGCAGGATCTGACACCCCAGATTGTTGAGAAACTTACAACCTTCATGGAGGATGAAAACACAATCCAGAGAGCAGCAGGGGCGTTGGCGGTTATGCATATTGCCGTTTATCCTATAATAGCTTTCAACGACAGGTCAAAAACTGCCGATGCACAGAAACACCTCAAGGTTCTGGGGGACCAACTTGTTCCAATTCTCTACTCAGATGAACCGCATCTCCATTTCGCAGCGTGTTGGGGTTTTGGCTTGTTGGGGCTAAGCGGTGCATGGAGTCCAGAATATAAGCCAGATGTACTCTCACGTCTACTTAAAATCTGGAGAGGGTCGCAGTTACCTGATATCCAACATGTAGCTTCCTGGGCAATTTCGGACTTACCGCTAATTGACAGAGAGTCAAAGCCACTTCTGGAACCCGATCCTGACCTGATTGACTTTATTAAGAAACAGTTTACACTTGGGGGGAATGAACCCAGAGTTCCTAAAACGAAAGAAGCCGCACTGGTCATGGGGTTCTATTGGAAGACGCCATGGACTGACGAGGAACTGGCACAGTTGGCGGCATCGATATATGGCAGGGAATTTGGTGATCGTTCAACGTTAGACCCCCTTCTCAAAGCGCTTGGCGAACCGGGTAAGGCTCAACTTGAAGCTCTGAAACAGAAGCAAGATGGAAGAGAGGTGGCAACGATTGATGATGTTTGAACCAAATTTCAGCTATACCAACAAGATCGTTAGAAATCTCACCTTTACCGCCGATGCTCGAGCAATCATCCTGAATGCACCACTCATTCCCAAATGGGAAGTCTCTCTACGAAGAGATGCCTTGCTGAGAAGCGCACACGCATCAACGGCTATCGAGGGGAATCCGCTCTCTTTTGA
>JAUWHQ010000195.1 GCA_030605805.1 Methanosarcinales archaeon
GAGGATGTGGAGGAGGTGATCATCCGGACGGCTGACTATGATATCGTGTTTGATGATGCAGCAGTCTCGATCATGGATGCTGCTGGCACAAAGACATACCAGCTGACAGGCACCCCCCGCGAGCAGGAACGCGTGCGGGAGCTGGTGATACCTGATGATGACGTGAAACTGGTCGTCGAACAGACTGGTGTGAGCGAGGATGTTGCACGCGACGCACTGAAAGAATCGGGCGGCGATCTCGCTGACGCAATCATGCGATTGAGTGGAGATGAGTAGAGATTAAAGTGACCTGAGATCGATTAAAACGGTAAAACGATCAACTCACCCGTTTCTTGTCCTCGTGGCTGCGATAGGCTGACGAGACGCCGCGTATCAGTTCGAGCAGGAACTCGTGCAGGTCCTCGTCCGCATCTTCTATCAATTTGATCCGTTCCACCGAGGCTCTGTGCATCTGCACGTTCTCCTTTCTTAACGCAAGGAGACTGTTCTTCATCGGTTGCAGCGACTCTTCGAGCACCTTTGCCCGATTATTTGCCAGATCATCGAGAGTTTTCTCAAGCGACTCTATATCATCGTTCAACTCTGCGGTTTTCTTGCCGAACAGGTCGATAGCTTCATCGAACAAGCCGACCACCTCATACGCCCTGCCAGCCGCCTTCCTAAGCCCGCGAATCTCGTCCTCCAGCCTGCCAGTCGCGGTCCTGCTATCGTTTGCAGAGACGCCAGCCTCGCGTGCAGATTCGTTGCACATATCTGACGCAGCATGAATCCGGTCCACGACCGAGACTAATGTATCGACATGCTCTTCGAGCAGCATCATCTGGTTGCGCACACCAAGCGACTCCTCCCGAAGCTCGATATCGGTATACAGAGCCTTCTGTATCAGATGGGGCGCGACTGCATAAGTCACCGCATATCCTGCGATCGGCGCGAATATCAGCACCGCGATCCACCAGCTCATCGAATCGATGAAATCAGAGACGATGAGCACACTCCCACTGTACAATCTGAAGACCAGCAGAATAGCAAGTATGCCAAATATGACAAACGCTGCCGTAAGAACAGCATAAGTTATCAGCATCAGCTTTTTGACCGTTCTTAGAGTTTCTGCGTACGATTCTTCAGGAGATACGTACGAATACTGTGTATTTGCAGACATTTAGTAGCATTATAACGGCGTTATGCCATCGCTTCTCTCTTGTCAACAACGATGAAATCCCTAACTGCACGAACCGCGTCAAAGCCGATCAATATGTAATTTCCTTCCAGCTGGTATCTGGATTTGTCCACGGACATGTCCGGTTTCACCACAAGGTTGACCAGTTCCCCGGTTCGGACATCCATCACAATGTTGTACAGCACCCCAATCACAGACCCATCGCTGCTCATGACATTCTTTTTCGACAGATTTTTTGCGAATATCCTTGCCATTTCCATCCCTCCGATGTTGGTGATTACTACTTATGTCTCTTTATATTTAAAGTATGCTTGTTTTGCCGCCATGCCGTGCATGATCCGTATCGTGCATGATCAATCGTTGATCTACTGGTATAATAACCTTTATATCCGTAGGAATCCGTTATGAACATAAGCGAATGCAAGATGCGAAATCTAAAAAAATCATAGAGGCTACATACGGATGAACACAAAGAAATTCCGAGGAACACGTACCTGTGGCGGAGGTACGCATAAGAACAGACGGGGTGCAGGCAATCGCGGCGGACGCGGTAAATGCGGCGCATGCAAACATCATGCCGTGCGAGCGTTTCTGCGCGGGTATACGTACGGAAAACACGGGTTTACACGACCGCAAAAAGTTATTTCCGGTACAAACACCGTTAATATCGGTGAACTCGATGGCAGGGTGTCCGAATTGCTGCGCACAGGGGTCGCCGAGCAGAAGGATGGTGTGGTACATATCGATGCCGGCAGACTCGGCATCAACAAGATTCTTGGCACTGGCAAGGTGAATCAGTCTATGATGATCACTGCACCGGCATTTTCTGCCACTGCGATCACAAAGATCGAGAGCGCAGGCGGTACAGCGGTCATACCTTCTGAATGATCCTCTAAAATGGTGTTTTAATGAGTTTCAAAGAAGCGGTTGCGCCGATTCTTGCCAAACTTCCAGCTGTTGCGAGCCCTGAGGGGCACGTACACCTCAAGAAGAAGCTCGTATGGACTATTGGCGTTCTTATACTGTATCTCGCGCTTTCGAACATCCCGCTCTTTGGCATGTCGCCTGAGTCAACCGACATGTTTGCGCTGTACCGCGCCTTCCTTGCAGGGCAGGGCGGAACACTGATGTTGCTTGGTATCGGTCCGATCGTTACAGGATCGATCATTCTGCAACTGCTGGTCGGTTCGAAGGCTATCAACCTTGATATGTCCGATCCCCACGATCAGGCGATCTTTCAGGGCGCGCAGAAGATGCTGGTCTTTGTGATGATTATATTCACCGCGCTTCCGCAGGTGATGGGCGGATATATCGAGCCGTCTGCCACGGTTGCCAGCGAGTTCGGTGTCAGTCTCAATACCATCGTGCTTCTTCTCCTCATCCAGATATGCATCGGCGGCGTGCTGATCCTCTTCATGGACGAGATCATATCCAAGTGGGGCATCGGGTCAGGCGTCGGACTCTTCATCGTTGCGGGCGTATCCCAGCAGATCTTCACAGGTCTCTTCAACTGGATACCGGAAGCAGGACCCGGTTCACTGCCGGTCGGACTGCTCCCAAGGTGGATCTACATGGTTCAGACCGGATTCGGACTGCCGCAAGGTATCGTCGACATACTGCTCGTCACAGGACTTCTTGCGCTGGTCAGCACCGTTGTCATATTCATGATCGTTGTATTCGCGGAGAGTACCAGAATCGAGATTCCACTGGCTCACAGCGCAGTTCGCGGTGCAAGAGGCAGGTTCCCGGTAAAACTGATCTATGCAAGCGTGCTTCCGATGATTCTTGTCAGGGCACTGCAGGCAAACATCCAGATGATCGGAATTCTCCTGTCCAACAAAGGAATCACGATACTCGGCGAGTTCGGCGGAGATACCGGGACCACGCCGCTTGGCGGTTTAATGTACTATATTTCGCCGATTAACAGTCCGTACGACTGGATTCCCTCGCTTGTAGTGGCAGAATACGCAACTATGGGGGTTACGCTCGAGGTCTGGCAGATCGTGCTCCGTGTCTTCTGTGATGCAGGGATGCTCATCGGAGGTGGCATCATCTTTGCTCTGTTCTGGATCGAGACGACAGGCATGGGTGCAAAGAGCGTTGCGCAGAACATACACCGGTCAGGGATGCAGATTCCAGGATTCAGGCGGAGCCCGCAGAGTATCGAGCGAGTCATGTATCGGTATATTCCGAAGGTCACGATCCTTGGCGGGGCGTTCATCGGCGCGCTCACGCTCTTTGCATCGCTGCTCGGGACGGTCGGTCAGGCTGGCGGCACAGGGCTTCTGCTGACCGTGAGCATCGTGTACCGATTATACGAGGACCTTGCATCAGAGCAGTTGATGGAGATGCACCCGATGATGCGCTCGTTCTTCAGTGGGACATGATGAATATCATACTACTCGGACCTCCCGGTTCCGGAAAAGGAACGCAAGCAGCACTGTTATCCGGGAAACTCAAAGCCCCCCACATCTCCACAGGGGATATCCTGCGGGCTGCAAAAGGAACGGAACTTGGAAACCGCGCCGCCGAATACATGAACAGGGGCGAACTCGTCCCTGATTCGGTGTTGATCGAGATGATCCGGGATAGGCTCTCGCAAGCGGACTGTGCCGAGGCTTTCATCCTTGACGGCTACCCGAGAACGATTCCGCAGGCTGATGCGCTCGCAGATATACTTGCAGGGCTTGACCGGAGACTGGATCTCGTGCTCAATATTGAGGTGCCTGACGCTGAGTTGATCACCCGCCTGTCAGCGCGCCGCGTATGTGAATGCGGGGCAACATACCACCTGATATTCAACCCTCCGGAAAAGGAGGGCGTATGCGACCGGTGCGGCAAGAGACTGTATCATCGTGACGACGACAAGGAAGAATCAATCCGGAATCGCCTTTCGGTATATAAGAAACAGACACAACCCCTGATCGATTATTACAGAAACCTGGGGTTGCTTGCGGCAATCGATGGGAGCGGCAGCATCGAGCAGATATCAGGGGAGATATGCTTGGTTGTGAAGGCGCAACTCCGGAATGAAAGCCAACAGTGAACTTAATCGGTAATTAATCGGTCATCGGTAGGCAGGTCACGCTATCAGAAGCACTACCGTCAGGCGCGTGGTGACCGAACACCAAAAAATAGCGGCTCTTTAACAATTCGCGTATGCCTATACATCTCGCAAGCAGAATCGTGCCTGTGTGGCATTAATGGCTTAGAGATCACGAATGACACGTTTAAACGAATTACGCGAGCGTGCCGAGCAAAGTTCATACTGTCTATCTGGTGAAAATCCAGCAGGAGGAAAGGTTAGCCACCACCTCATAACTGAACCCAGCACCCGAGTACTGGTAACAGGCTGCTGTGAAGCCGGGGGACGGGGCACGGGCTTTCTCATAAAACCCAAGACCTCACAAAGTTCTCTCCAATGATCGTGACACGACCCGTTAAGACCCTTCTCTAAAATTCTCCGGAACATCCCAAAAACACCCCTATCGACACCATTCCCTCGAGAAATCGATCTCCAGAGCCAAATTTCGTCATAGCTTCAACTGTTCAGCGTCGATTACCTTCCGACTTTCAGACGGCTTACAACGAGTTACGAAAACCTAAATCCACGGTCGTAAAAAATTGAATTTCAACAAAACACTTGCTAAAACATCCTGTGAATCACAAAAAGAACCGATCACTTCTTTAAAGTTTTTCGGATTCGTTTTCCTGATGATTTTGATTGCAACAGTCCGCAGTAAGCTTAAAATTTGTCCTTGATTTTTATTCTTGGCCTTTACATAATCTTCTTTGAATGTCATGTCTCTGATGTAATTATTGGATTCGACATGCCAGTGCTCACGTATGGCGGTGAAGAGTTCTTATTCCACATCAGTCAAAGTTTTCGATTGATGACCTTCTAATTCCACATTAGACACATAATACGATCTTTCTCTGGAGATCTCTTCCTTTTTTATAGCTTTATCCGTGCCCCAATTTTAGCGCCACGACTGTTATTCTGATTCAAACTATCCAAAGGATGCGCACAACGCCTACCGTTGCAGTCACTATACCCCGCACTTAAGTACAGAGCTTGTACACCGCGTGTTTAGCATTCGACCCCTCCTGATCCGGTAGATATCTCCTCGCAACATCCACCCCATGACCCAACCGTAGCCATGGAAACAAGATAGCGTCTATGAACCTTCGGTGCACCACCCCTTGAGGCGCAGAAAACGCCTTCTGCCAGTTCTCTCTGTTCCATACATCAGGCATCCGAACTTCACCCCATATAGGACCTTCGCAGGGGGCAGGGGGCGTCAACACCGCGTAATGTGACCACTCCGATATGCGGCAGGATATGCCCGAGGTTACCAGATATCCACGCTGACAACATACTCAACGACCACGAGCTTCTCGAAAGATATCCGGGGGTTACACCAGCCGGTTGAACCGTCGGACTGGTTAAACGTCGCACCAAACTCGCTACTTAAGAATCTCGCCCATGAATCCGCGTATTCGCTATCGACCTTGATTGCCATCTCCCCATTCTCATAGACCTCCGGTGTGTTAAAGAGGCTCTCATTGAATCGCGGATTGCTGATCGTAACCTGTGAGATACCGCCGCTGGCAGACCGGGACGAATCATTGACCTTGATCAGCGAAAACATGATCTGGTCCTGATTAGACTTGAACATCCGCGGTTTTATCGTCATGATTGACCCTGACCCGTATCTCGTGATCACAGCACCATTTTCACATGATATGGAACCAACCCCACTCACAAATTCGATGCGCCCCAGTTCTATCGTATGATTGAACCGCTCGGTTCCAGCCCCATCGAAGATCTTGATCGAGATGTTACATGCCGCTGGATCGGATGCAAGCGTACCGCCCTCAGCGGTACCGAGTTTTGTCGTCCGGACCGGTGATTGGTCGAAAGCAACCTTGCGAATATCTGTGTTGAGGATCATGAAACCCTGCTCGACGCTCTTGAACTGGGCTGCATCCGTCGTCGATTGCAGTGCCGGTATGCCAGCCACATAGATCAGTCCGATCGCAAGAACGACGATTCCGAATACGAGCGTATATCCCACCACCTCTGAAACAGCGCTGTCAGATTGGATTAATTTGTTTTTATTCATATTTGCCACC
This sequence comes from Methanosarcinales archaeon, assembly GCA_030605805.1. Taxonomy (GTDB): domain Archaea; phylum Halobacteriota; class Methanosarcinia; order Methanosarcinales; family Methanogasteraceae; genus Methanogaster_D. Next base: position 6,314 of record JAUWHQ010000195.1, read on the forward strand.
CCGTAACCGTAATTACCCTCCGGTATTGTTGAAACATAATCGGTGCTTGCCGCTTGCGCTGTGCGTCTCCCCGTTGATTGGAATGGACGCACCGATGCCGTTTATTGTGTATGATATGTTGAGATCGATATCGTCAGCATCGATGATCACCCGCTGGTCAGTGGCATTGCTGGTGGATAGCTTCACCGTGTAGGTATGTCCGCCGATCGCGGGTGGCATCTCAAGCGACGTGTCCAGTGTGCCGTTTTCAGGCGCAATCAGGTAGAACATGATCAGCTTGGTGCCAATATTGTTTCCCACATCATTGAACTGCTGTGTCGCCGCAACATCGGTCGGAAGGTCAAGCAGTATCGAACCCGATATTGTTACCACCGATAGGAAGAGCAGGATCGATACGCTCGAGATCAGGATGTATTCGAGCGAGAAGGATACTGCGCTGTTATCATCCGGATTGATCATATTGTCACTCCCTCCCCCTAATAGTTTTAGATCGTACTGCTGCTCAACCGTTCGGTGTATTCGGTGGTCCCGTCATAGAAGGTGACCTCGATTGTCACTGTGGTGACGTTCAGCCCCCCCGCGGCATCTGCTGCTGTTGCGTTCTTCGTTGACGTGGTGGTGTTCACTGACGTGGTCACCAGTTGCCCATGATACGCATACAACTGGGAGAGCAGGTTTCCATAGTTCACCATCGTGTCATTGATCTCATCGGTGGTGATGTTATCCTGCATGGCGATGATGTTGACCTCTGCGTAGGTCTCGTCGTGCAGTTCACGGAGTTCGTACATCGGAAACTCGATCTGCGCCTGCGAGGATTGATATCCTGACATGAACGAGAGATTCAGGAACACGATCAGCACTGCAAGGGATATGCTTATCGTAAATCCGGCAAGAATGATCCACTGTGCTTCTTCGTCCCGTATCATTTATACCACATCTCCAGCCGGACCTCAACAAGGTTCCATAGTTTGATCTTCGGCGACATGCTCGCGTCAGGCATCCGTTCCTCGGCATCGGACGCTTTAATGTCATCATCCTGAACCGTGACCAGTCGCGTGGCAGTCACCGAGTTGTACGGTGGCACGCCGCCCGTGATGATCCGCTTCTGCACGATATGCGTCTCGTTTCCGCGGATGTAATATTCTATGCGCAGGCGCGATAGTTTGATCTTGCCCATTGTATCCGAATGCACCGTGAACGTGATGTTATAGTACCCGTCGTCGGATGCGTCATTCGAGGATATGTACGCATTCAAAGGCTCTGAAAAATCATCGATCGTCTGGGTACCATGGTATTCCGTAGCATACAGACGAATCATCCATGTATAATCAAAACTATTATTTATGGTTCCGTTATCGCAGTACCAATCGTTCACATCATCACTGCTTTCTGCATACCCGTACGTGTTATTGAGATTGGAGCCATTGATGCGGAGCCGGTTTGTGCCGGTGTGCCATGCACCAGGAGGTATGGTGATGTTCTGCCATATAAAGCTTGCATTTACCGGTATGAGGGTGGATCTGACCTTCTTATCATTGACATAGATATCGATGCCACCATCGTCCCCTTTCGTATAGATGGATAAACATGATGGTCCTGTGATCTCCTCATCTATCACAAAATTTTTATATATGGCGTCTGTGTTACTGTCCCCGAGTGAGATATTACCGATCTTTGTATCGTTGTGATTGATCTCTGTGATATTATAATCCCATATCGTGCTGTTATTGATGATGATGTATGGCTTGGTTGGATAATATAGGGCATATCCAAAATAATATAGTTGGTTGCCCTCGCTCCATATAATATGGATATTTCCATGAATATCTATATCAATGCACAGCGAGGGATTGATCGCGCCCCCGTCACCAAGTTTCATTGGTGTGCTCCATGAGCCTGCCGCATTGGTGGAATAATAGATATAACTGTTAGCACCAACAACCTCAACCCATACGATATATGCATTGCCTGCATAATCGGTAGCCAGTGAAGGCTCTGATATGGCAGTCCCACTGCTCACATTCTCTTTGAGACTCCAGAAACCATTGATGTTATTTGAATAATATAACGTGGTGCCGTTTTCGACCCATGCAAGGTGTGCATGATCCTGAAAGTCGATGGACATGGATATATATGAAGCATTGGTGCTGTTGCTCACATGCACAGGAATGCTCCAGCCGCCGGCTGATGTGTTCATGTAGTACGCCGTCTTGTTTTCGAGGAACGCGATGTGTTTGATATCACCAGAGTCGATGTCGAACAGCGGACTGGTCGCATTGGTGGTATTGTCCAGTTGCACAGCAGGAGACCATGTGCCTGTGGTGTTTCCAGAGTAATAGATGGAAAGGTTCTCGATCCAGACGATATGCGGGGCATTGCCAGAATCCACAGCAATGCACGGCTGGGATGGTTTGTGTGCCGGCTCGTTTACACTGCTATCATTCACCTCTATGGTGCTGGATAACCATTCACCATCATATGTTCTTGAGTAATGTACATTGGGCTTCGTTTTGGGACCTTTGATGAATGCTGCATGCAGTTCATCGTTGTTATCGACTGCCAGACTGATATTACTGGTATCCCCCCCGCCATTATTGATATCCTCTGGCGGATCTGTCCATGTTCCATTTTCATCGTTGATGTAATACAGTTGTGGGTTGTTTCTGCTGTATGCGATATGTACATTGCCATTAGAATCCACAACGATTGCGGTATCGGCACCCTGCGTAAAACTCACGGTTGGGAGTGTACCCTCCTCGATCGGTTCATAAGGCAGTCCGGTCACATCCATCTTCGCCTTATACACCGCGGTTGTGTTCTCAGGAAGCAGGATATGGACCATGTGGTTTTCATCCCCGGTAAAGTTCAGGGTTTTCTCAAAACTGCCATCCGAGAACGTGTACAGGTACCCTTTCAGAAGTGTGTCCAGATAAGCGAAGATCACGTTGTACTCGATGAAATCCGGAAGCAGCGTATCGAGATTCTCGTTTAACGACGGCGTTGCCTCGATGCGGAAGTTCGTCACGTTGATCGCTCCTGATGAATCCGAGTGCAGCAGGAAAGGCACCTCGTACGTGCCATCGGTAGCATTATGATCGTCCATCCAGTCATTGATCGCAGCAGCAAAATCAGGGGTTCGCTCGCTCGTCTTAAACGGCTGGGTGATCGGGAGGATGACTCGGATCATGCTGGCTGCGGTGGAATCCCTGCCGATAGAAAGCGTACCAGAGGGGACGTTGATTGCGATGTTATTGTCCCCGATCCTCCATTTGGTGATATCTCCCGGAAGCGTGATGTTACGCCATTCCCAGTTTCCGCTCGTATTGATGGCAGGGCTGGTGGCGTTGACCTCAACTCCGTTCACCGAGATCCTGACATCGGTTGAAGTGTTGGTCTTGACATACATCGAAAGAGTGGTGTCGGTCGTGATCTCCCGGTAGATCGGGAGCGTCTTATCGGTGGAGTTGCCCGCAGAAACCAGTATATTGCCTGTCCGATTGCCGTCATCGTTCTTTATCACGGTCGTATACTCCCAGACCTTCGTCCCGTTCCCGTTATCAAGCTCGGTCGCATTCCCGATAGCAAGCCACGGTGTCTCAGGGAACCGGGGCGTGTATGCGTATACCTTTCCGGCACCAGCATCGGCACCGGGCGCGCCGACTGCGATATCAGGGATGCCGTCGGCATCAACATCACCGATCCCTGAAACAACGGTGCCGAAACCTGCATCGGTTTCTGATACCGAGATCGATCCGATCCCGAGATCGACATCATAGAATGCTTCTGCCTTCTTATCGGATCTTCCAACGATCACACCAGCGTATCCGTCAGAATCGGCATCTCCTGATGCGGATACCGAGATTCCGAAACCGGAACCTGACGTTCCGGTCAGGTTGATGTCAGACCTATTGTCAAGCAGTGATCCGCCATAGAATGTGTGCGTGCTATCGTTATCCGGCGCGCCAACGATCAGGTCATCCGCGCCGTCCTTGTTCACATCGCCCGCGGAGGAGGCTGAGATTCCGAATTCGGAATTGTCCTCACCGTGAAATGTCATGTTCACGCCGTTGATCGAGTCGATGAGCGTGGGCAATGATCCGCCAAAATAAGCATATACACTGCTTGAGTTGTTTGCGCCGACAATGATATCTCGCGTATCCGATCCGCCGATATCAAAACACGCCACAGAGATGCCAAAGAAATCGTTGCTTGCGTAAGGGTTGTAGAGTGCGACATCATCACCAGTCAGAAGTGTACTCAATGAATTATTACCATAATATATAAAAACTTTTCCTGCAATCGAACCCGCTCCTCTATTCACGCCCGGCGCGCCCACGAGCACATCGTCGAAACCATCGCCATTAACATCGCCACACACAAGCGAATAGCCAAACCAATCGTCCGGATTGCCCATACCGGCGGCAGGATCTATCATCGTAACGTTTGGAGCGTTCATTGATGTATTCCCGTAATAGATGTATGCCGCACCAGTATCGGTCTTAGTACTGTCATTTTTATATGCACCAATAACTATATCATCAAAAGTATCGTCATTCACATCCCCGCATGTTATCGCCCAGCCAAAGCGATCGCCCTGCTTGCCCGGATTTAAGATCGTGATGTCCGGATCGGTGCCGATGCCGCTCTCGTTGCCATAGTAAACATAGACCGCTCCTGAACTGGAATTGTTTCCGTACGCACCAACGACTATGTCAGACACCCCATCACCATTCACGTCACCGTGTGCGATCGAGCAGCCGAAATGGTCGAGTGATGTGGCATTCGGATTCTTCAATTCGTATTTGGTCGGTGGGACTGTTGTTGTTGGGCTCATATCCAGTAGCGGCATCCCTGTAAGCGTGACATAAGCGTGGCTGATTCTGGTATTGTTTGGTATTGACACATTGAAGCTGCGATTGTTGCCGGCGGGTGGTCCTGCAAACTCGAATCGATACGACGTTTGATTGGTGCCCGGATCTGATGGCGCAAACTCCTCGGTCACAAAGCTTGTTGCGCCCGCGACCCCGTTCACCCAGTCAACAACCGAACTCTTAAGCGAACTCGTATAATACTCCCCCACCTTCACAGGCGGCATGGGCGCATCCAGTATCGCAAGCGCATCCCTGCCATACGTCTTGAGCTGGGCATCCAGATGGAGTTCGGTCTGGGGCACAGAGAGCGTCACCGCGCTCACAACGAGGTAGACCGTGCCGACCATCAGGAGGGCTGCGGCGAACCCTTCGAGCGTCTGGAGCTGGGCGCGATCGTCACGCAACCAGCCCCCGCCCGGAGGGCAGTTTTCACTCACAAACCTTCCACAAACGCTCAACCAAAAA
>JAUWHQ010000232.1 GCA_030605805.1 Methanosarcinales archaeon
GAAGAGATCGATTCGCCAGCCGGTAATGGTCGCTCACGAACCATACGGACGCCCGTGCGCGGGTATCCTCTCGAGAGCAGGTGTCTGATGTCATCTGCTGCAAGAAGCATCGCTGATTCGAGCGTCTGGACCGTCATGGTCTGTGATTGGTCGATAGTTGGACGTTACAGGTTATAACAACCGCTCAGCCCCATACTCGCAATCAGTGCCGCAACCGCAGCAAACATCAATATCCCGAGTATCGCCAGGATGATTATCGGTATGAATACTGCTATCGCAGACTTTGCCGTCGTGAGATTATGAACAAAGGTTCCACCAATAATTCCAAGATAGATCGCATAAAGTCCGATGATCCAGCCAACAATCGGTATCCATGAGACCGCTGTTACTGCTGATGCGTATGACACCATCCGAACCGTGCCCTCATAACTTCCGGACCCGCCAACGATCTTGAAACAGATGTGAAGTATCAATCCGCCGATGAATATCCCAACAATTCCGAGTATCGGCGCAACAATGACTGCTCCAAACAGGCTGCCAAACGTGATGAGAGCGACTCCGATGCCCGCAATCAGGTAGTTTATAACTGCGAACTTCAGCGGCTCTTCATACCCGCCTGATGTCGACATCTCCTTATAGAAGTCACCTGGTGTGGTTATTACCTTCTTCCATGTCTCGATGAATTCGTCTATGAATTCGCTCATGGGCTTACCTCCCTTATACTGCGTTATATTGGTTCATGCTATATAAATCTTGGGTATACAATCCCACAAAATAAACCGGTCAGACCTCCGATCAGGCTGGCAGACCCGCACTCACACGGTTGCCCGGAATCAGTAACCCGAAAGACCCAGGGGGTGCTCACCGTCCCGTCATCAGCATCGCCAGCAGCGCCTTCTGGACATGCAGTCTGTTCTCTGCCTGATCCAGCACAGCAGAATGCGCACCTTCCAGCACCTCGCCCGTGATTTCCTGCCCGCGATGTGCTGGCAGGCAGTGGAGCACGATACAATCAGGCTTTGCGCGATTCAGAAGAGCGTCATTGATCTGGAAACCGTCAAAGTCCCGTAGCCGCTCTTTTTCTTTCTTCTCATCGCCCATCGAGACCCAGACATCGGTGTAGAGCACATCTGCCCCTGCCGCAGCCTCTACCGGGTCATGCGTAACCACGACATCACCACCGAGTTCTCTGGCATGCCGCATCACAGCCTGATTGGGCTCGTATCCGGCAGGACATGCTACCGAAAGGTGCATATCAGTGATCGCGCTTGCAAGGATCAACGAATTGCAGACGTTGTTCCCGTCTCCGATCCATGCAACATGCAAGCCCTGAAAATCGCCTTTACGCTCCTTAATCGTGAGTAAATCGGCAAGCAACTGGCACGGGTGCTCTGCATCGGAGAGTGCGTTGATCACAGGGATATCTGCACATCTTCCAAGTTCACGTACCGTTTCATGGCTATAAACCCGTGCGATGATCGCATGTACATACCGTGAAAGCACCATCGCGGTATCGCAGATCGTCTCGCTGCGCCCGAGCTGGAGATCATCGGAATTCAGGTACATCGCATGTCCCCCAAGTTCGGTCATCGCGACCTCGAAAGAGACCCGCGTACGGGTGGACGGCTTCTCAAAGATCATGGCAAGACTCCTGTTGATGAGCGGAGTTTGCGCATGGCGTTTGCCGCGTTTTCCTTTCAGTTCAGCAGAGAGATCGAGCAGTTGCAGGATCTCCTCGCGTGTCAGGTCCGATATGGAGATGAGATCCTTTGGCATCATCCGGTGATAACCTCGCAGCCGTCAGCGGTAACGATCACGGTGTGTTCTGCCTGAGATACAAGCGCACCCGTAACTTCCGTTAAAACAGGATATGACTCGATCAGCCCGGATTTTTCCAGACTCCGGAATGTGAAATCCATCTTCTCCCCGGAAAACCATCGCTTCGCAAACGGAAGCGTCTTATATTCCATCATCTCCTGAAGTAGTGCTCTTGCTCTTGGAATACGCGGAAGCCGTGGATTTTCGGTTGTAAGATGGTAGATCTCGGACCGCGTAGTGTCCCTGATCCTGCCGGCACCGTTCGTGGCAAACGGCTCGATTGCGACCACCTGCCCCTCGGCAAGCACGGTTCCGCCGCGTACGTGTATGTTTGGGATGCTCGGTGGGGCATGTGTGCGATACCTCTCAAGCCCGTGCCCTGTGAGGTTTGCGATCGGCTTGTATCCGAACTCGACAATCACGCTCTCGATAGCCGCCCCGATCTCTGTAGTATTGATTCCGGCGTGGATCAGGTCGATTGCCGCCGCAAGCCCGGCAATCGATGCTTCTACGAGTTCGGGGTGGTCAGAAAGATCGATCGTTACGGCGGCATCCGCGATATAGCCATCAATGTGTACGCCGATGTCGAGTTTTACCATATCCTCGCCAAACACAGACGTGTCGTCCGCACCCGGCGTGTAATGCGCGGCATCCTCGTTTCTCGAGAGATTGCATGGGAATGCCGGCTGTCCGCCAAGACTGCGTATCAGATCCTCTGCAAAGACCGCTGTTTCAAGGATACTCGCTCCCACTGTTATCTTCTTCGCTGTTTTCTCACGTACCTCTGCGAGAATCCTTCCAGCCTGTTGATGTTTCTTAAGTTCTTCACGTGTGAGATGATTGTTCATGGTAACCCGCAAAAAGAAAAAAATAAGACCGCCCGAAAGACAATTTTATGTTTTTGGGCGGCGAATGTTCGGCTTTGACTCTGAAACCACTGAACACTTACATTTTCAGAATCTCAAGCGCCCTGTTGATGTCTTCTGCTTTGACAGTCTTTCTGCCGGCGTGCTTTGTCTCGATGATCGCTTCCTTAGCGATCTTTATGCCGATATCCTCAAGCACCTCGGTCAGGGCACCACGTGCCGATTCGCTGACCCGTATGTCCCCATCTGATGCAGTCCGTATTAGCCGCTCGACTGGAGCCAATGGTATTATTTTCTTTGCCATTTGTTCTTATCTCCTTCTGTGGTCTGGTTTGGTTCGCAACTAATCGATGCGCATTCAATTTTATGCACCGACACCAAGCACATAATTATGCACGGAATAGACCACTATTCCATGACCATATTAATGCATGGTGTTGCTATGTACTTACTTTTTGAAATAAGGTCTATATATACTTTTTGATCAACATCCACGTTACAGTGGAAAATATCTTTGAGAAATTGAATTTATGATCTCTCGGCATGATAAATCATCGTGTAAATAAATTCATAGGGATCACCCATAGAAACACCCATAAGATATTGCATCATATACTGATCGGTCATGATAACTATAACAGGATTAACACTGAAAAATCCAACGCTGCTTGCCGCGGGAATCCTTGGAACCACTGGTGCATCGCTGCTGCGGGTTGCGCGCAACGGCGCAGGCGCGGTCGTCACAAAATC
>JAUWHQ010000221.1 GCA_030605805.1 Methanosarcinales archaeon
TGGAAGAGTGCGGGTATTCTCAATACCGCATGTAATGGAATCGACAGGCTGTTTTGCAGGAAGAAGATGGCTTCATATAACGCCGCAGGGAGATGTGCTGCCCTGCGCATGTATCCCGATCTCTTACGGGAATATCAAGGAAGAGAGTCTCAAAGCGATCTGGAAACGGATCAGGAGAGATCCGGTGTACAATGCGAGATCGTGTCTGATGCGAGATCCAGGATTCAGAGAGAGGCTTTGACAGCCAGATTCGTGGGGATCTACCCGCGGGGAGTCTACGACCCCGGTTTTGGATGCTATTTGTACCCGCTGTTGTCAACCTGGGCGTTGGTGCCCGAATCGATAACTCTGGCATTTTACGATGTTCGAATCCGGAGCAATCGAGACGAGACCCAAGGTCGATAACAATTTCAAAGTCACCTAAACCCCGCACTCACGCACAGAGCTTGTGCATCGCGATCCCATGCTGTTCATTGCGCCATGCGCTTTAGCAGGTTCGCTGTAGCAAGTCAATATCGATACCGTAAGCCTACCATGCGGACCGCATCGCTTCATACAATCACATCCGGTATCGCCATAATACTTAAACCTGATCGACATAGGGGGTTGTAAAGTTATTAGATGCTGACGTTGTTTCGACACAAATCAGTTTTGGCATAACCCCAGAGCAAACTGACAGCGCCCAGTCTCGATAGTTTTAAATAGCATGACGATTCAGACCGCAAAAGCATACGGTGGTGATATGGAATCTTCAAATACATTACTGCTGATACTGTTCCTATCAGTTATCCTGATCTGCGCGCCGGTGACCGCCACAGAGACGGTGGGTGCGGATCAGTATACTCTTGGTAAAGGAGAGGTTCTGGATGATGATCTGATGGTGGCTGGCGGCACGATCATAATTGGTGGCGATGTTTCTGGAGATCTGATAGCTGCCGGAGGCGATATCAAACTTGCCGGCAGGGTCGGTGATGATGCATGGATCGCTGGCGGGTCATTGATCATCGATGGTGAGATAAGTGACGATCTCAGAGTGGCAGGTGGGGCTATCAATCTTCGTGGTTCAGTTGGGGATAATGCGATGATTGCGGGCGGCACAATCACAGCAGGCAGTAAAAGCAGTGTGGGTGGGGACCTCGATGTGGCAGGAGGTTCGATTGAAATTGCAGGAGATGTTGGCGGAGATCTTTCATGCAGCGGGGGAAGCGTTGTCATAGGTGGATCGATCGATGGGAATGTTACCATCAATGCGGATGATATCCGGATTCTCCAGTCTGCAAGGATCCAGGGGGACCTTGAATATACAAGCGATAAAGAGATTGAGATACCTGCAGGCACCGTGATTGGAAATGTGGTTCACAAACTGCCTGAAAAGGAAACACTTGCCGAAAGTCTCTACTCAGAAACAACATCGTCCATCATGTCATTCCTGAGTATTCTACTCACAGGTCTCTCGCTGGTCAGATTCACAAGGAATACAACCATCCGGGTATCTGATACCATCGCTACCCAAATCCTGAAGAGTCTTGGACTTGGGATCATAGCGTTGATCGCAATTCCATTGATAGCGCTGATTCTGATGATAACCGTAATCGGCGTCCCGCTTGGACTTATTGTTTTATTTGCATATATTGTGATGCTGTATATATCCAAGATATTTGTCGGACTGGCGATTGGCAGACCCATCGTAACATATGCGAAAAAGGAGATTTCGTCGCCATACTGGCACCTGGTTATAGGTTTGCTTGTCATTGCTCTTGCAACCATGATTCCGCTGGTAGGATTTTTGATCAGTCTGATTGTGATACTCACAGGGCTGGGAGCGCTGGCTATGACGTGCAGATCTATGTACGATGAATCGAGAGCTGCGTGAGTCTGGTTCTGACGTATAACGCGCTCAATGCTGTTGCATTCCCGATGCCAGGCCATACTCGGAACCATCATCCTTATGCCTCTGGCAGGAGATAATGACCTGATGGAAAAGAAACGCCTGATTCTGATGCTTGTTCTCATCTTATCGATTACGTACACCGCAGGCGCGTCGGCTACGCCGGTCTCTGTCCCTCTTCCCGCAGTATACGCAACGTCAGAGGGTGAGGTGGGCGTGCTCACGAATCTGACGGTGTGGGTCACAAACGGCACCGGTCATGTGTTTGTCGATACTGCGCCATTCACACAGGTCGATATGCAGGGCTCTGCCAGACTATCCTCGATGGTGGCGTGCGATATCACCGGTATCGACCCTGAAACCCGTGATTTCTTCTATGTCCTCCATACCGATTCGCCCGTGATCGGAGGACCCTCCGCAGGCGCTTCGATGACGGTCGCAACGGTTGCGGCGCTCATGAACTGGACAATCGATCCGGGAGTCGTAATGACCGGCATGATCAATCCGGACGGCTCAATCGGCGCTGTCGGAGGGATATCTGCAAAACTCAATGCCTCCGCAGAAAGTGGCGCCCACACGTTCCTGATACCAGCCGGACAGGGCAATATAACACTAATAGAGCATATCATCAAGCATGAAGGTCCTTTTGTTACGATTACGGAAAACCCGGTCACAGTGAATATAATTTCGCTTGGAAAGAAGCAGGGAGTCCGTGTCAGAGAGATCGATGATCTGAGAGATGCCATCCGGATATATACCGGCTATGAAATTCCGAAGGTGCTGCTGACAGGCGAGGTACAGACCAAAGCCTATATGGATGCGATGCAGCCGCTTGCCGCTACGCTGCTGGACGAATCAAGAGCGCAATACGATGATACCGACGCAGTTGTCGATCCAAAATTCAGAGACGCACTTGAAAGCCAGATTCTGGCAATTAAGGATGCGCAGGAAGATTATGATGCTGAAAACTACTATGCGTCCATGAGCCGGAGTTTTAACACGATGATTAACCTCAGGCGCGTCAGGTGGTACTCCGAGTATCTTGTTTCGGATGACACGGATGAATACCTCTCTGATCTGATCGAGCAGGTTGAAAACGAAATTTCGGATGCGGAACTCGACATAGATGAGGCGAAATCGAAAAACGGCGTTCTTGAGGGGATTGGTGCGGCGGAGTCGAGGTTGACCATCGCAAGGGGGAAGCTGGATGATGCAAAGCGGGCAGAAAACGCGGGCGGCGTGATCGAACTGCTGGCTTTTTCGATGGAACGGGCACGGTCTGCGCAATGGTGGGCAACGCTCTCATGCGCCGGATCAGGGACGGCGATCCCTGACGATCTGATCCGTGACCGTGCAGGCAGGTACTACAGCCAGGCGGCTTCGATGCTTGCCTACGCCGATGCGCTGATCAGCGAGACCGGAGGGGATAAAACGCTGATCGTGATCGCCACAGGCGATCTATCCCGCGCCAGAAGCGAGTTACACGCAGGATATTATGCCGGAGCGATCTATGATTCGTTACACGCGATGGTGCAGGCGAACACCGCAATCGAACTGATAGGGATGGCGGATCTTGATGAAAAAGTGAATAATTCCGAAAGAGATGCGATATCAGCCATCATATCTGCAAGAGAGAGCGGTGCAGAGCCAATTCTGGCTGTGAGTGCTTATGAACACGCGAAGATACTCGAACCATCGCAGACCGGCAAGATCGTGGACTATGGATATGCAAAGATGGTTGCGAGAACCGCACAGTCATTTGCAGGTCAGGGGAACGTGACTGCGATCTGTAAGACGAATATATCAGAGTATACGCATAACAACGCATGTAACGATCTGTATGGCGATGCGCACGACAAAGAGGAGGGCGCGGACCGGTTCCCGGCACAGACGCCTGCCCTGCACGGGTGCGGGGTGCTGGCATCGATTGTTGCGGTTTATCTTATCAGGCGGGTGCGCTGATAATGCTCAGGTACCATACTGAATTCTTCGGATAAATCTTGTGTTGGATCGATAACCCTCAATCTGTGTCAATTAGTAGGTTGAGAAGATGGCGGTTACCCGCCCTTTCTCATCTCAGAAACGGTTGGGCGAGACTTTCACCACACACCACTGCCAACGGCTTTGCTTTGCAGTCAAGCATTTCATAACCCTTCCAACTACCAACTGCCATTTATCGGTCGGAGACGCGAGTTTTAGCGCATCCCGAAGTAATACATCATCACAGGCAGCAGAATCACGCCCATCGCATGGCTCTTCCGGATGCCCATATAATACGGAAGCATTCCGATCGGTATCGCGGTCAGGAAGATGACGAGCCCGAATGTGCCGTTGAATAGAGAGACCATCAGGACAAGCCCGATAAGGATTGCTGTGCATAATTTCTGGTAATTGACGTGTGCCAGCACAGATGGGGCAAAATCTCCGATGGATATCGTGATGATGTATGATGCAATCGAAACAAGCACAACAACGGTCAGAAAAAGCAGAACGGTATGCATATCCAGTGTCCTTCCGACCAGATCTCGTACGGCGATCGTTGCCCCACTTCGCGGATATCCGATAGCAAAGAGCGCGATCAAACAAAAAATGGCGTTCGAGGTGTTTGCACCGGAAACCGAGACGATGAACTCCATCGCCCTTGTCCGGTGGTGCTCGAGACTTCCTCTGATCGCAAATCGTGCGAGCACCGTTGCGATCGCTGAAGACACCCCGGGCAGCCACGCAACAATCGATCCGGCGATGCTTCCGACTGCAATTCCACGCAGCACCCATCTCGATCGCAGATTTATCGGACTCCTGCGCTGCGACGGTATACTTGATTTTGTGAGTACGCTGATCAGGAGCACGGATGCTCCGAAGAGCCCGGTCAAGAGCGAGAGGAGGATCGATGGTGAACACGATGAGCCGGACGAACCGAACTGGAGATACGGCTGCATCAGATGCTCATTTTCAAATGCAAGCGATCCAAGTAATCCGGACATGAGAAGAACGACCGTCGCATAGAATTTGTATTTTAAGTGTACAAGAGACCCCTGCCCCTCGATATATCTTCCTGATTCCGTGAGAATCATGAGTACAACGATCGCCAGCAAAATCCATTCCATATTCTCACGTATGAAATCATAATAACTCCC
>JAUWHQ010000061.1 GCA_030605805.1 Methanosarcinales archaeon
GTATTATGTTATCATCGAATGTTGCAATATATAGAACCATCGGGCAGAGGTGCGGGCAGTCCTGGTGGCGCGGGACTGTCAACTCATGCGTTGGTGCTCAAGTGCCAGACCAGAACACACAAGTCCGGTAATCCATTTTCCGGGTACAGACACGGGTCCGCCCCACACAACCACGCATTAGAAATGCGCTGCATCGTGATACTGGAGGTCGGGGCGATAGGATGAGCGCAGACAGATGTGAGGTGCGAAGGCGCGTGTTCGCATGATACGGTGCGAACTTCGATCATCGACTCCGGTATTTGCGAAACCGCAAAATCCCGTGCTATGCGAAGTGCGTCTTCACCTTTTGTGTTATCAAATACCCAAACTTTCTGTGCAACAGTTCAAGTTGCTCTTTTTCTGACAGCGGAGCTAGTTTCAGTTCTGCCTCTCTTTGCAACTGCCGCTTCATCTCCACAGCATCAAATTTCTTATACTTCATAAAGCACCTCCCTTGGACTTCTAATTTCAAGAATTGGGTATCCTAACTTCAGATTCACTGAATTTAACATGTGAATACGGTTTATATTTACAATATGCTTATAATTCCAACTTACCAGAACATCCACTCGCTCCACTGTCGCAATTGCTATATGCCGTGCATCTGAAAGGCTGCTTTCTGTTACAACACCGCCCTCAAGGTAAGCATTGGCAAGTGTAATTGACTCATCATTAAGAGAAACATATTCAATGTGGTCCCCCGGAACTCGCTTAAGTATATTCTTAACCTTTTCAGGCGCTCCCTCAAGTTCAAACAGCACCACATCTGAAATAATCGGCATTTTCTTCCCCGAGATGAATTCATCAAACAGTTGCACAGAGTATTCATCGAATTCCTCATCGAAACAACCTCCTATCACAGAAGTATCGACATAGATGCGTGGTCTGAACATATTTTACATGCCTCCGGAGATATTTGGTAATTGCATAATTTTTTCATTAAATCATCATCTACTTAGAAACTGAAAAAAGTTCTTTAGCTTTATCTTTAAATTCATCAATGAAAATTGGAAGAGAATCAAAATTTATTATTTCTTCAACATTATACATATATTTTATTCCATATCTTGAAAAGTAAAATCCAATCTCATTTATGTTGGATATATCAATCTGTTCTTCTCCAATTCCTCCGATTTTTCCAAGTACGTAATATCCTATAATTTGATTGAACATTTCTCTACTTATCTCTAATTTTTTAGTTGTTTTTATATCAATCATTTGATTATCAATAACAATATCAGCATCCGCACCTCCAACAAGTACGGACCCCTCACCAAATGTTGGATTTAATAAACAATAAGAATTTACATTAAAATCTTCAATATTAACAAGAGAGATCAGGTTTCTCAAATCTTGAATATCATCATTATCTACGATACCCATGTTTTCATCTACATAGCCTGCCCTATAAATTGGGTCAAGTTGAGCTAAAAGTATTGCACTCTTCAAAATATCTTCATTAAGAACTCCATTTTTTAAGAATTTAGAATAAGCATCCTTGGCAAATTTCAAGTTCTTTACTGCCTTTTTATTAACCGATGGATTCACTTCTGTCAATTTACACGATATTTCTGCTACCCATGTATGTTCTTTCGCTTTGGGGTTGTGATATTTTAGATAAAATCTCACTAAATAATCAAAAGCGGTACCAATCATTCCGAAATGGTTGGTAAGTGGTGGTGCTTTTATCTCGCCGACAATTTTACCTCTTGGCTTCTTAAATTCATTAGCAAATAATTCTCGTACTTCCTTATTTTTAATAAATGATGTTAAACTCATCCTATCAACCGCCTTTCGATTTCAATATCTGTGCCACCAAACGCTTCTCCCATAGATTGCAGGTAATGTAATATATCCGAACTCTTTTTTCATAACTCGTTAATATCTTTCAGACGACTTAACAATATCTCCTGGTATCAACCCGCCCCAAAAAACATACATTCACGCGGGGACAATCCCGACATCAGGCATACCCCAAGCCCCCCCCGAAGTCACTATATATGCCCCGCACTTAAGCATGTAGCCAGTGCAATCGCGCCCTCGCGCTTGGTTTGGCTGTGCCGACGTCTTGTGTATGATCAGCCAGTAGCAAATCCATGCATTGATCCTGACAGAATTCTCCTCGTTCCATGCTGGATAAATCGAAACTCACCCCAACATAAAATCTCCGTGAGTTGAACTGTCCGCACCCGGGTGGCGCGGATAACAAATATATACTACGACGGTATATCCACAACAGATGACCGATTCGAACAAACCCGATCTTGATTACAAAAGGCTTGGTCTCATGGCTGGGCTGGAGATTCACCAGCAACTCGATACCGCTTGCAAGCTCTTCTGCAACTGCCCGACGATGCTTCGGGATACTCGCGAATCAAATTACGAGTTTTTCAGATACCTGCGACCGACCCAGAGCGAGATGGGGGAGACTGATCAGGCAGCACTCGACGAGGTAAAGGTTATCCGTAAATTTATATACAAAGCATATCCGAGCACCTGTCTGGTCGAGAACGATGAAGAGCCGCCCCGCGAGCTGAATGAGGAGGCGATCGATATCACGCTCATGACCGCCAGGTTGCTGAATATGCAGCCTGTTGACGAGATCCATGTCATGCGCAAGCTCGTGATCGATGGCTCAAACACTGCCGGATTCCAGCGCACATCGCTCGTTGCGACCGACGGATACTTCGAGACATCGCACGGCAGGGTTGGCGTGGATGTGCTCTGCCTCGAGGAGGATGCTTGCCAGCGGGTCGAGGAGCGCGAAGAGGGCGTTGTATTCTCGCTCGACCGTCTCGGCATACCCTTGGTCGAGATCGGTACTGCTCCTGACATCGTAACGCCTGCACATGCACGAGAAGCAGCCGAGCACATCGGCATGATCCTGCGCTCGACCGGGGTTGTGAAGCGGGGAATAGGCACGATCAGGCAGGATGTCAACATCTCGATCGCGGACGGTGCAAGAGTCGAGGTTAAGGGTGTGCAGGAGCTCGATCTGATAGAAACGATCGTGGAACAGGAGGCGCTCAGGCAGGTCAGGCTGCTTGAGATCAGAGACGAACTGCAGAGGCGCGGAGCATCGGTCGGCGAAATTACGGATGTGACACATATCTTTGAGGACACAACGTCTGCGATCGTCAGGAAGAAGATGGGATGCGTGCTTGCTCTGCGTCTTTGCGGATTTGCAGGCATGGTCGGGGCTGAAATTCAGCCAGACCGCCGTCTCGGATCCGAATTTTCGGATCGGGCAAAGAAAGCAGGGGTTGGAGGAGTGTTCCACACCGATGAGCTGCCCGGCTACGGGATCACCGATACCGAGGTCGAGACATTACGAACAGGTGTTGGTGCGAGGGGGGATGATTGCGTGGTGATCGTAGCTGATGCGCACGACCGGGCGGTAAATGCGCTGCAAGCAGTCGTGCTGCGGGCAGAGCAGGCGATCATTGGCGTGCCAGAGGAGACGCGAAAGATGCTGCCAGCTGGCACCACTGCATACCTGCGACCGCTTCCCGGTGCTGCGCGGATGTATCCTGAAACCGATGTGCCCCCGGTGCCGGTCACAGGCAGAATCGATAAGATAACCACGCCCGAACTGTTATCCGCGCGAAAGGATCGTTATGTCCGGGAATACAACCTTTCGGATGATCTGGCGCGGCAGATCGTATATTCGAGGCGTCTGGCGCTCTTTGATGACATCATGAAATCGGTGAGCGTGGACGGTTCTCTGGTGGTGCGGACCCTGACTGCAACCCTGACCGAACTTAAAAAAGAAGGTGTTTCGATCGGACAATTGCAGAATAATCATTTTTCAGAGATGTTCGGTTTGATATCAGATGGTAAAATCGCGAAAGAGGGGGTCATCGACATATTACGCCTGCTTGCAGAGCAGCCAGACCGTTCGGTAGGAGACGCGGCAGCAAGCCTTGGTCTCGTCGGCATGGATGAGAAACAGACCAAAAGCGTGATTGCAAGGGTGGTTGCAGAGCGGCGTGATTTTGTGCATGAACGGGGACCTGGCGCGATTGGTCCGCTGATGGGCGTGGTGATGCAGGAGCTGCGTGGCAAGGCTGACGGCAAGTTGATCAGCAGGATACTTACAGAAAAGATCAGTGAGGAATTAGCATGATTGGCGTGAATCGATATAAATGTGGATATTGCGGCGCATGTGTCTCTGTCTGCCCGATTGGCGCAGTCGAACTCGTGGAGACATGGATCGAGATCGCAGATGACTGCACCGAATGCGGGACGTGTGCAGGGGTATGTCCGATCGGAGCGCTCGAGGTGCTGAAATGACGGCTAAACCGGATAAATACGACATCGTCATCGTTGGCGCAGGACCTGCTGGCTCGATTACCGCAAAGACCGCTGCTGCACACGGATCCAATGTACTGATGATCGAAAAGCGGCAGGCGATCGGAGATCCGGTCAGGTGCGCGGAGGGTGTTTCGAAACCTCAGATTAAAGAGCATATAGAACCGGATGAGCGATGGATCGCAGCCGAGGTCAAAGGTTCACGAATCTATGCCCCTGACGGTACCAGTGTTGAGCTATCAGAGGATGTTTCAGGCGCGGAGGTTGGATACACGCTTGAACGCAAGCTATTTGACCGTGCGCTTGCCAGCGAGGCGGCACTTGCCGGAGCAGAGGTGTGCGTCAAGACACGGGCGACAGGCGTGATCATAGAGGACGGATTCGTCAAAGGCATCACTGCCATGCATCTTGGCGAGGAATGCGAGATTCGGGCAGATATTGTGATCGGTGCGGATGGCGTCGAGTCCAAGATCGGGCGGTGGGCAGGCATCAACACCACGCTTCAACCATCAGATCTCGAGACCGGTGCGCAGTTCCTTGTGGCGGATATCGATATCGACCAGGATTTCTGTGAATTTCATCTTGGCTCCGCGATAGCACCATCCGGATATCTATGGGTCTTTCCGAAGGGAAACCGGTCTGCAAACGTCGGGCTTGCGATCGGTGGCGATGTGTGCAGCCAGGGGGATCGCCCGATCGATCTCTTGCGGAATTTTGTCGAAGAACGGTACCCCAACGGCAAAATTATCGAAATCGTGGTCGGTGGCGTGCCAACATCAGGACCGCTTGAAGAGATGGTCACAGACGGCTTGATGCTGGTCGGCGATGCAGCCCGCCAGTCTGATCCGCTCACAGGCGGTGGGATCATCAACGCGATGGATGCCGGACGCATTGCAGGAGAGGTTGCAGCACAGGCGATCTCCGAAGGAAACGTCTCAAAAGCGAGATTGCAGGAATACGAGACCATCTGGAGGGAACGCCACGGCAAACGATTGAAGAGGTCGCTTGCTGTGAAGAATCGCTTCGTGACGATGAACGACAGCGATCTGAACAACCTCGTGCACTCTGTCGAGGGCATCGATTTCAGCACGATGACCCTCTTTGAAATGCTGAAAGTGCTGGTTCGCAAAAACCCGAAGATGCTTCTTAGTCTGCGGAAGCTGTTTGTATAGCCAGAAAAACCCTGCTAAACTATGGAGGCTCCTGACCAGAACGACTCGCCCAGAAGAATCGCGACCGGAAGCCCTGACGTCTTTGCAAGCGTCCATGCACCCGAAACCACCTCACCGATCTCTGCCGGCAGGGGCGAATACCATGGTATCCCGAGATCGTCGAGCAGTCTGGGCGTCAGCTGCCCCATCGGCACCTGCGCGGAGATCCGCTCGCCGAGATCGCCGCGATGGCTGATGATCATCAGCAGCGGTATCCGGTACAGCAGATCGAGCGATGCGAGCGCACCCGCACTGTTCCCGAGACCTGAGTTCTGCATGACCATCGCCGGGTTCTTTCCGCCGAGATATGCGCCAGCGCATACCCCGATGCCCTCCTCTTCCCGTGTCACCGGGATATGTATGATCTCCTCGTCGCCCTCGATCTCATCGAGCAGTTCTTTGAGATTAACACAAGGAACACTCGCCACAAAATCGATTCCTGCCTTTTTCAAAGCGTCAAAGACCATGGATCGTGCCATATTCACATCACCACACCTTGAGATCGATGCCCTCGATCCGCACACGAATCCCCTCCGAATGCACGATCACGCCTGAATGCACCTTGCCCATCATGCAGTGCTCTGGCAGAAACCGCACCGTTGCTCCGACATCAGGAACATCTCCCTTCGTTACCAGCCCCTCGAAGGCAACGACCATGCAGATTCCGGTATCTGTCCATTTCATGTCATGACCGATCCGGTGGAGCGGTCCGACGATGTGCACCGTAACAATTCCGTGATTTACCTCAAGAATCTCTGCGAAATGCGTTACCGGGCACCCCCATGGACGGTAACGGATGATATCCCCGATTTCAACCTGAATATTTCTGTCAAACGGATGTAAATCCTCCTTGCAGGACGTTTCGCCATCAAACGGTGATAAAACAAAATCCGCTCCAAGATGATCGATGAGTCCAACGATCTCTTCGTTCACAAGCGTTCCTGCTTCCACTGCCTTCCCCTCTCCTCCTCTCGCCGGACCTGATAAAATCTCGTTGATTGCCCTGATACGCCCCTTGAATCGATCCTGAAGCAGAAAAGGGCATCCTGCCGCTTCTGCCTGCCCGGCAGCCAGTGCCGCTGCGAACTGCATACAGTTTGCGCACCCGCACTCGCCGCAATTGAGCCCTGGTAGTAACCGATATATTTGTTTCATCATCGCCGGTTCCTTATTTCGAGTTTGCTTGCATCCGGCGGCACATAAACATGTTGGACATGTTGGACACGTTGAATGCCTGCGCCCGGACTCAAAACTTGCAATCACCTACACCGTGACTATGATGATCAGATCGTGCAGAAAATTGAACAATCCCAGAAAAACTGACGAGAATGCGGCATACGCCCAGAAAGGAGTTATCTCACGCTTGCGCATGTAATAATATCCGGTGGCAAGTGTCGCCCATATCATGCTGAAGAACAGAACCGCGCCATAATCACCAATCCCGATGAAGAAACGAAGCAATGGGTTGCATTCATAGAATAAACCGGTTTTCATGTAGTGAATGGTTAAAACGAACGTCATAGTGCTGAACACAAAACCGAGTATGAAAACAATATCCAGGAACTTCAATCTCATGATTCTTTGCGCGGTATGATCGCACCGCCCGAGTCGGTGAGGAATTGCGCCCTCCGTAAAGTCATTGTACGATCCGGTCTGCCGCGGGATTAACCGCGAACATGTCCGGATTCCATGCCGGGTATCTCTTCATCGTATGCATCTTACATCTCTCTGAAACGTGTGTGCTTCTTCGCTGTTGTTTCAGGTAATATATAAACTTTTTGCCAGTAAACACTCATCTAAAATAACAAATCAACATCAAGAATTGTTGGGTTAGCCGTTTGGGCAGAAACGGCATCAGTAGATAGGATCAGGGCTCGGTATGGTCGTCATCAACACGAGTTTCATCAGCCGCGGGCAGATCCCCCTCGTCGCCTCCCGTGTTCTCGGCAGTCTGGTCGTATAACTCCTTAATCGACCTTGCCACCTCAGTCAGTTCCTCGTTTCCGGGATCGTACTCACCGACTTTCACGATCATCTCGGCTGCTTCCACGTATCTCCGCTTCCCGAGCAGAATCCTTGCGAGGTAGATACACGCATTCACATTATCCGGCTGGATGCGGAGGAGTTCTCTATACTCGTATTCTGCTCTTTCATCATTTGTTTTGTACAACAACCGTGCGAGATTCTCTCTTGCAAGCAGGTAGTTAGGATCGAGCCGTATCGCAGATCTGTATTCGCGTTCAGCATCCTGTGTCTGATCGATGTCCTGAAGCAGGCTCGCAAGGTTGTTGTGCGCCACAGGATTATCCGGGTCGAGGCGGAGGCTGGTGTCGTATTCGCCTCTTGCCTCGGTGAGCCGGTCGCACAGGTGATACGTCATGGCAAGAAGCATGTGCAGGTGTGCGTCGCCGGGTGCTTGCTGCAGCACTGTTAGCAACTCACGGATCGCTTCGTCGTATCTGCCTGCATTCTTGAGCATCGTTGCAAAGCCCTTGCGCGCGTATGTGTGCTCGGGATGCTCGCCAAGGATGTTGCGGTACTCAATCTCTGCTTTCACGTACTCGTTTCGTTTGCTCAGTAGGTCTGCAAGATTGACTCGCGCATGGACATATTTGGGATCGAGAAAGATCGCACGTTTGAAATGTTTCTCTGCCAGATCCAGATTCCCAAGCTCCTCCATAATCACGGCATAGTTGTTGTGTATTGCCGCGTTCTTCGGCTCGATGCGCAGCGCTTCCTCAAGAGTGTCCTTCGCTTCATCGAGTTTGCCCTGCTGGTGGAACAAGTCTCCGAGATTCGAATGGAATTGCGCGACGAACGGGTTTAAAAATATGGCACGTTCATACTCCCGTTCTGCCACATCCAACTTCCCCTGCTCATGCGCGGCGACCCCGCGCCTGAAACGCTCGTAAGGATCGTCTCCGAAGAGTTTCATGAAGTCAAACATACCGGCTATGATTCTCCGCCCGAATCCTCGTCCGAATCGCCACCAAGCAGCGAATCTACCGGTGTTGAGCCATAGTTTGCGATCGTTGTGTTGATCTGGACGATATCTCCTGCTATCTCAGACCCTCTGATCGATCGCCGCTTTCTAAGACCGCCCTCTCCCGGATGGAACCCGCATCCTCCTGTCACGAGGAGTTTTCTCCGCATGGACCCGGGAAGCGTGTTGCGCATCGGAAATCCGCCTTTGTCTGATCCGCCTGTAATCTTCAGCGTGTACCCGGCAAGTCCGACCGCGCTTCCATCGACCTCGCTGCCGATGGTTTTTCCGATGAATGTGCCGGCAGACGCGCCAGATACTTCTATCTGGTATGCTTTTCCTGTTTTTGTGTCCGAAACAACGACTCTGAAATCTGACATATCTTAATTCTCCTGTGATTTTATCTGCTTTCTGTATTTCCTGTATTTTTTGGTGTTTCACAAGTTTCTTGTAATTGTTCCGGAATGCTCCGGAATGCTCTGGAATATGAAATAGGAGACGAATCCTTATATAAGTGTGCCCACCGATCTAAATGCGGATCATGAACGTCAATGCAGACCTGCATATACACTCAAAATACTCGATGGCGACATCTAACAAGATGGATATGCCGACCATCGCACGGGAAGCGGCAAAGAAGGGGATCGACCTCGTAGGAACCGGAGATTGCCTGCATACAAGATGGCTGGACTCAATTAGGAAATTGCCAGAGTTAAACGGGGTATTTTCATTGAACAACACGTCTTTTGTGCTCACGGTAGAAATCGAGGGTGCTCACCGGGTCCATCATCTGCTCATCGTCCCGTCCATCTCAAAAGCAGAGGAGTTGCGTGAGCGATTCCTGAAACACTCTCGCGATATCGATGCTGATGGGCGTCCCACCGTGGATCTGGGCGGCGCAGAGATTGCCGAGTATGCAAGAGAGGCTGGTGCCCTGATCGGACCGTGTCACGCCTTTACGCCGTGGACTGCGATGTATGCGTACCATGATTCGCTGGAAGACTGCTACCAGGACCTTGCAGGATATGTGTCGTTCGTGGAACTGGGTTTGAGCGCAGACTCGTCTTATGCAGACCGGATTTCCGAACTGCACCGCTTAACATTCCTCACAAACTCAGATGCCCACTCTCCCTGGCCCAACAAACTCGCCCGTGAGTTTAACCGGTTCGAGATGCCGGATATCACGTTTAACAACCTGAAAAAAGCGATCCTTCGGAAGAACGGTTGTAAACCGGTGCTGAATGTCGGGATGTTTCCTGAGGAAGGAAAATATAACGAATCTGCATGTATACGGTGTTTTAAGCGATATACACTTCAGGAATGTCTGATAAAGAAGTGGAGATGCACCTGCGGTGCAAGAATTAAAAAAGGTGTTCGCGACCGGGTAAACGAACTCGCTGACCTTCAGGCACCGGAACATCCTGACCACCGACCCGAATATCTCCATTTGATCCCGCTTGCCGAGATCATCGCGCTTGCTCTCGGGCATTCGAGCCCATACACAAAAGCAGTGCAGAGCGCGTGGAACGAACTGATCAAAAAACCCGGCAGCGAGATCGCTGTGCTGGTGGATGCTGATATATCGGGTCTGGAAGGAGACCGGCGGATTGTGGATGCGATCAGGGCATTTCGGGAGGGGAGGGTG
>JAUWHQ010000070.1 GCA_030605805.1 Methanosarcinales archaeon
GGTCTCTTTTTCGCCATCGATCTTTATGCAGCGCCAGAATATCCTTGATTATGCCATTGCTATGAACAGACGCTTCTTCTTCAGGATCTACTGGTTTCCGATCATCGTGATCAATCAGGCGTTCATCGAGCAGGCTGACGAGCGGATGCTCCATTTCCTGCTTGCGCACGAACTGATCCAGAATGAGATGTACAGCGAGCATGTGACTGCACACGGCTACCGTCCCCTCAGCTTCGATGAGAAGCGCGCAATCAACGGACAGGCGTTGCAGCAGGCGATTGAGAGGTCAGGGATCACGCAGGAGGAACATATCAGAGAGCACGAACTGATGCAGGAGATCTCGATGTCTGCACCGCCAGTACCAAAAACCTTTGCAGAGACCTCTCTCTTTGAATATCTCGACAGACACTGGGAAGAGATAAAAGATCTCGGCGTCAAAGGAGAAACAGAGTCGGAGGCAGAGTTTGAGGCGATGGTTGCGCAGGAACACGGCTGGATCGACTTTTCGCATGAGATATACGGGCTGTTTCTCACAGAGTTGAAGCGGAAGCTGGATGTCACGTATCACGAGTACGGGTATGTGTGACATTGCAGAACACGGTGAAGAGACTTTTAGTTGGGACAGATGGTGCAATGCAGGGGTTCTCGTTGTGGTAACCCTAAAAACGGGATGCCAATATGAAAGAAAGGTTAGATCAGTGTAATCCACAGATTAAAGGTGTTTACTATCTATTTGCGTATATTTTCGGTTATTTGCACGACTAAATCCAAAACCTAAAGCCCGCCCACGATATACGGACCAAAGATCATGAATGCGAACGAACCAAAGATCAGCAGGGCGAACGCCGCCGCCATGATCTGCGATAACCGCTCTGCATCGCGATCACCGATCATCCGCTCGGTCAGCATGTGGATCGTATCCCTGAATATGTGTCCTCCGTCCAGCGGAACCGCGGGCAGGCAGTTGAACAGCCCTACAAAGAAGTTGATCCAGAACGTCCAGAGCAGCGCGTTTGCGATCCAGAAGACGAGAACTCCGTACCCTGCCGCCCACCCGACAGGCTCATAGAACTGCATGGTACTGCTAAATCCGGCAAATCCGGTGCCATCGAACCCTATGAACGGCAGTGCGAAGATTATGAGCCAGCCCTCGATCCCGCGCATCATACCCGGGATATTCTGCAGGATGTGAAGCGTTGCTGCGGCTGGATATGCGCCGATCGTCATGCCCGCGAATTCGAGGCTTGTGGTGGCGACCACGCCGAGATACCCGCAACTGCGATCCGGCGAGGAACCAAGCTCCACAAAAGTGGCGTTATCCTCTGCAAAGAACATCTCAACGGTCTGACCCGGAACGGTCGTGTTCAGGAACGCGATAAAATCGGTGCTATTGTAAATCGTGGTGTTGTCGATCTGCGTAATGGTCATATCTGCGGTAAGATTCGCCTTTGATGCTGCAGAATCCTCGACAACCTCCCAGATCACGACCCCGCTCTGCAGAGCCGCATCGTCAGCCGCAAGCACGAAGACCTTACGCGTCTGCCGCTCCTGTACGTGCATGGTCAGCGGTGTGTCATGCGATCTGGTAATCATATACACATAGAAGTCGTGCGCACTCTGAATTGTAGTATTATCCACCTGTGTGATCACCGTCCCCTCTCTGATGCCAGCCTGCGCAGCGGCTGAGTCTTCTTTGACCGATACGATCGTAACATCACTGAGCGGGGCTATGGCACCGAGTACCGGACCAAAAAGGAGCAAAAATACGATCGCCGCGACAACAAAGTTCACCATGACGCCTGCTGCAAGTATCCTCATCCGCGAGCGCCTTGATACCCCGCCCTCCCTGATAGGGGTTTTTGTTTGCACATCGCGGACGGCTTGATCGTAGCCAGACCCGGTTCCAGTATATTCAACCTCGGAATGATCCGTTTTCTTCTTTCCGAAGAGTTGCTCTTCGTCTGGCTCTGCAAATCCACCGATCGGGACGATCAGGGTGAGCAGACCCATTGATTTGACGCCGACGCCCTCAACCCGGCATAGAACCGCATGTGCAAGTTCGTGTACCACGAGAGTGACAGCAAGCCCGATTGCACCCCAGACAAGAGGGATGTACTCGTTCACACCCGGAATCAAGAAAATGTTCTGTGGAGCGTTGTATTTTCCGGGAGGCATCATCGTGCGGTCAAATATCGACTGTAACATCGCATAATCAGTCATAATCACCAGCACGAACATGATAAACATCCCGATCAGCATAGCCGGTATGCCAACATCCGCAAGGAGCTTCCAGAACCTACGTGGGCGTGCCAGCACCGATAGCAGACTTTGACCGCGTCTGGTGCGTATCATCAGGATGGGTCCGAATGCCGTGATGTTATAACGCTCCAGAACGCCTTGCTTATTTAAAATAGCGATGATGAGCCAATATACCATCAAAATCGCAAGTGCAACATTTAGGGCGTTCACATTGCCGTTTTTCGATCTGTTCGATATTAATACTTTTGCGCGAACGCCGGGCAGGCGCCCGGATCACCACAGGTTATCAATCTCACTCGTATCAATACACCTGCTGTATATCGCATGAAGCTCATCCGCATCCGCAATCTCTGATACCGGCGCATGATACGCGACACCACCGGCTGCCATGATCAGCAGATGATCGCAGAGCAAGAGACCACGACCGAGGTCATGCGACACCATGACTGTGGTGATCCCTGATCCGGTCAGCGAGCTTAGCACACCCTCAAGACCGGCTGATGCGTGTTGGTCCAGACCGGTGTACGGCTCATCGAGCAGCAGCACGGATGGGGCGTGAAGGATCGCACGTGCAATTGAGAGCCGCTGTTTCATCCCCCTTGAAAACGTGCCGACTGTGTTGTGCTTTTCAGCCGAAAGACCGGTTTGTTCGAGGACACTATCGAGTCTTGCATCGACTTTTTGAATTTCATACATCTTTCCGAAGAATTTGAGATTTTCATAAGCTGTCAGTTCATTGTATAGATATGTGTTATGCGAGATCACTCCTATGATCCCTCTCACCTTTTCCGGCGAGTTTTTCACATCGAAACCACCGATCTCAACGCTGCCATCCGTTGCTTTGAGGAGCGTTGCCATGATCTTGAGAAGGGTCGTTTTCCCTGCTCCGTTCGGTCCGACGATCGTCAGAAAATCGCCTTTTTTGACAGAAAAGTCGATGCCGGCAAACACAGTCTTTCTGCCAAAGTTCTTTGCGAGATTGTGGACACGGATC
>JAUWHQ010000205.1 GCA_030605805.1 Methanosarcinales archaeon
CGACTGCGCATTGCTCGTAAGTATCATCGGTGCACCATACTTGCGTGCGAGCTTGAGATTGTGCCTGAATTCAGCGAGCGCCCGGACCCGCTCTGTTCCACGCATCTTGATGATCGAATCAAGATTAAACTCGATTGCCACCCTGTTCTCAGATGCAAACCTTATTAGCACCTGATTTAGTTTCTCGCCGGGGTGCGATAATATATCGACATCCCGGCTTTCGACTGATGCACGGTTGATCTTCTCGCTTCCGCCATGAACAGAAAGCACGCACGCCTTTGCGCGATGCTTCCGGATCATCTGCACGAGGTGTGTCGGGTTCTTTGCGACGATCTCGATTCCTGAATATATTCTGATTCCGGCGTGATCTGTGGTCTTCGGTGCTCGCGGCGGGTGCGGGGTGTGGTTCGTGATTGCGATTCCAGCGTAGCCGTATCCGGATGCGATCTCTGCCATCGCTTCGGGTGTGCTTTCGCATTCGGGCGCTGCGCGGATGTTGAAGTCGTAGAATTTGTGGGTGTGCATGGTGGTCCTGGTTTTCTTTGTCTGGGTGGATATTTATAGTGTCTCCGATGGCTTCTGGTGCCAGAACTCGTTCGGGTGGATTTTAGGTGTTTGGGCAGGAGGAGATTTAAGAACGGATGAATGCATTCTGAAAGATGATAATGGCAAGATGTGAATATGAAATACGGTTTTTGGCAGAAGAATGGGACTGCCCTCTTGATGCACTCCCTGGAGAACGGTACTGCTACTGGCACAAAGAAGTGGATGGAAAAGAGCCGACAGAAGAGCAGTTGGGGGAGTTGAAGGAAAAAGAGGTTAAGGGTGTTTACTTACGGAAAGCAGACTTATTTGGGAAAAACCTTCAGGGAGTATGGTTATGGGGGGCATACCTTTTGGGAGCTGAGTTATCTGAGGCAGACATTCGAGGAGCAGAGTTATCTGTGGCAGACCTTCAAGGAGCAAAATTGTCTCGGGCAAACCTTCGTGGAGCAAAGTTATCTGAGGCAGACATTCGAAGAGCAGATTTATATGAGACAGATCTTCGAGGAGCAGATTTATCTGATGTAAAACTTCGGGGAGCAGATTTGTCTTGGGCAAACCTTCGTGGAGCAAAGTTATCTTGTGCAGATCTTCAAGGAGCGAAGTTATATAAGGCAGACTTTCGAGGAGCGGATTTGTCTCGGGCAAACCTCCAAGGTGCTGATTTGTATAGTGCAAAGTTTGATTCCAAAACAGATTTGGATGGTTCGGTTTTAGTTGGCGCTAATCTATATCACTCCTACTTTGACGAAACAAGGAGCTTCAGAAATGTGAAAAGAGTGTTTCAGAATGATGGTGATAGAGAAATCAACGAGATTGCTGGGGACGCTCTTGGTAGCTGGCTCATCCGGATTCTTGAGAATGGCGATAAATATCCAGCAAAGAGAATTTCAAAAATAATGTTTTTTGTTGTGACTAAAATTCTAAATAAAAAATTATATCGTTTACCCCTAAAGCCAGCCGTAATCGACATGGACATGATTGAGAGGAAAGCGCCCCGCCTTGCTGCAAAGTTTCGTTGGGAGGGATTGATCAGATATGCTATAGGGGGTGACGAGGTCAGATGTGTTATGGGGGGCGAAAAAATAATCTTCTTCGACTGGCAATCCGGATGCACCATCAAAAATCCAGAAGACGAACTGCGACATAAAGAACGTCTCATGAGAGTCGAGGAACTCACAGACCTCCTCCTCAAAGACAGTAGGATCCAGCCGGAGTTCCTCTACCATGCGAGCCGCGCATCCCTGTATGAAGCATCATACGAAATCTACAACAACCTTTACAACTTCTACATCGCAAACGGCAGGCTTGATCAGGCTGCCCATGTCCACTACCGTAGGGAGGAAGTACATAGAAAACTCAGATGGGCGAGGGGTGGACTTAAGAACAGGGCGAGGTCGATCTTTGATTTAGTGATTCTGAATCTTTTTACCGGATATGGCGACAGGATTTCCCGCCCTATCGGCGTTTCAGGTCTTATCATTGGCTTATTTGCCTTTCTTTTCTGGCTCTCTGACGGAATCGTCAAGAACGTAAACGGCAGCCCTGCCGCGCCCGACTGGGTAGACTACCTCTATCACAGCATCACAACCTTCACAAGCCTTGGATATTCCAATATCCAGCCCAATCTGGCAGCAGGACACCTGCCTCAGGTATTGGTGGCAGCAGAGTCGGGCTTGGGCATTCTGATGATGGCATTGATCATCTTCGTTGTCACGTATCAGGTCTCACGCTAAACGAATATATTTGCAAATCCTAACACCCAAACCTACCCACATCTACGCCTAAACCACAACTTACTGCCAGCAATTCTCATTTTGGAAATTCTCGTGGTCATCAACGGCCCGAAACAGCAAAAAAAGATAAAGTTGCAATAGTTTTTCTTAAAAAATATGTTACTTTTGTACTTTATATCGCATTAACTACTTGCATAATATGCTGATAGTATGCGCCAAACAAAATTCCATTCCATAATTAGAATTGCTGACTTACTGCGGAGTCCCTTGGAAATACACTTCCTCATAAGGCTGGATGACCACAAAACCTTCTCCTCTGAACGCCATCTGCAGCGATTCACCGCTTCCACGTCCAACAAGCGTCTTTAGTGAGATATCTGTCTTTATATCGGGGCTCAAGCTCCCGGACCATGCCACAGTGGCATTTGGGTCTGTAAACACGGGTTGATCCGGTGTCACCTTGAGTGTCAGCGGGTCATAGTGCGTGGTGATGGCAATCATGCCGGTCCCTTCAAGTTTCACATTGAAGAGTCCGCCTGCCATGATTCCGGCAACCTTTTTCAGCAGTTTAATGTCCCACTTAATCGTTTCTTCGAATGCGAGCAGGTCGTTGCCATTGACGTATATCGACTGGTCGTCAAGATTGATTATGGAGACTTTCTTGCCTTCATCAGCCAGATACACCTTTCCCGTACCTTCCACCTTTGTCAGGCTCACGCCTTCCCCGGTAACCGCTTTTTTGACCAGTTTCCCAAGCCCGTGCTCCATCACACCCTCACGCGTGAATTTGACGTCGCCTGCATAGGCTACCATTGATCCTTTCTTTGTCCAGACCCTGCCGTCAAGATTTATCTCAAGCAGGCGATCACGTTCCAGCTCGAATATGCCCTCTCCAAGATCGCGCTGCCCTGTCGCCTCTACGAATTCATCAATTGAGTACCGTCCCATCTGTTCGCCTCCTTCTGGTGGTTCGTGCATATATGCTTGCAACTTATATGCTTGCAACTCAAGAGGTATGTCATTCGTGGGTTATAAAGTCATTAGGTGTCTTTCAGATGGATGTAAGCCCCCCGCTCTCTTTGATTCCCATTTCCATCGAAACACCTCATTGCACCCTCGTGAAACCAAAAGCTAAAAGATGCTCGAACGATTTTGCCCCCGGGGGACCTTTGTGTCATCGCACATTTGGGCTCTGGAGACTAAAAAACCTCAAACCCCTTTTCTTCCGCAAACCTTTTCTACGGCAGATACAGATGGTTACCTTCCATCATTCCAATGGCGGACGAACCCCAAAAAACCGGTTCGAACACAGATGATATGTGTGAGTCTTGGAGGAAATATGAGCAAAGTACGATATAAAAAGACAGATCCCAGGATTGCATCGTTGATAGAGGATCTAAGAGCCAGATCAAGAGAGAACGAGGCTTTAATCTGGGAAGATATTGCAGTGCGTCTGGAACGACCGAGAAGAAGTTATGCGACAGTGAATCTCAGCCACATCAACCGGCACGTCGCAGAAAACGAGACGATCATTGTGCCAGGAAAGGTGCTCGGCGCCGGCGACATCAACCACCCGCTGGTGGTGGGCGCGTTTAACTTCAGCGATGGTGCACGGGCAAAGATTACGGATGCCGGCGGAGAATGCCTCACGATCGAGGAATTGCTGGCAAGAAATCCCGCAGGATCGAATATACGGATTATCAGGTGAACTTTGGTGATTTTATGACTGATAGAATAATTATCGATGCAAACGGATTGATTCTCGGGCGGCTTGCGAGCGTTGTTGCATCAAGGCTGCTCAATGGCGATACCATAGCGATCATCAACGCCGAACGTGCCACAGTCTCAGGCGCCAAGACCACCACGTTTCGGGAATATAAGGAACAGATGGACAAAGGGTCGACAGAACACGGTCCCTACTTCCCAACCCGACCCGACCGCATCCTGAAGCGGACGATTCGCGGCATGCTCCCGTACAAACGTATGCGCGGGCGCGATGCGATGGCAAGGCTTCGCGTGTACATGGGCACCCCTGCCGAATTTTCAGGGCTGAAGGCAGATACGATTCCTGAAGCGAGCGTCTTGAGGCTGGGGACCATCAAATACACCACACTCGGCGAACTCAATGCAAAGTTAGGCGGTTAGGCGGCTGATGTACGTCAAAATCCCGCATGATCGGATCGGTGCGGTGATCGGTCCTAAAGGCAGCGTCAAACAACTGATTGAGGAGCGTTCGGCTGCAACACTGGATATTGACAGCAAATCAGGTACCGTGCAGGTTTTAGCCCCTGATGATCCGGTGCGTGCGATGCAGGCTATGGAGGTCGTCAAGGCGATCGGACGGGGTTTTAGCCCGGAACGGGCGATCGTGCTGTTCGATGACGATTTTATGGTGTTAGAAGTGATCAACATATCGGCAAACACGCCAAAAGAGCTTAAACGCATCAAAGGCAGGATCATCGGGACGCGTGGCAGAACGCGGGAACTGATCGAGACTGTGACTCATGTCAGCGTCTCGATCTACGGAAAGACCGTATCGGTCATCGGGTACCCTGAGCAGACGCACGTTGCAAAGACCGCAATCGAGATGCTGATCGATGGTGCGCCGCACTCATCGGTGTACGGCTACGTCGAGAAGAATCGGCGCGAGCTTGCCGGAAAACAAGCTGCACATTATTAGATATAGATATCGCTGAACAGGGGTGCGGGCGTTGCAGCTGACGCCATCGCCCCTAATCCTCTCCTGAAAACCGCACCCGGACCGCATCTGCGTGCGCGTTAAGCCCCTCTTCCTCTGCTATCGCCACAATCGTATCCTTGATCTGCGAGAGCCCCTCTTTTCCGATGATCTGGATGCTCGATTTTTTTGTGAAATGACCGACATTCAGACCAGAGTGGGTCCGTGCGTGTCCGGCTGTGGGCAGTACGTGGTTCGTACCTGATGCGTAATCGCCAGCCGAAACAGGGGCATAATCACCGACAAAGATCGAACCCGCGTTGCAGATGCCGTTTATCGCACCAAGCGAGTCCTTCACCATGATCTCGAGGTGTTCCGGTGCAAACGTGTTTGAAAACTCGACACACTCATCGATCGAGTCGAAGATCAGGATTGCGCTGTGTTCGAGCGACTTTTTGATGATCTCTGACCGGAGGGCGTCTGCTTCCCCTGACCTGATCAGTTCGAACACCCTGTCGGCGATCACCTCCGATGTCGTTGCAAGGACCGACACAGCGTTTGGATCGTGTTCTGCCTGCGCTATCATATCCGCTGCGATGAAATCCGGATGTGCGCTCTCGTCTGCGATGATCAGAACCTCTGAGGGTCCCGCAGGAAAATCGATCCGGGTTGGAACCATCATCTTTGCCGCGGTCACATACACATTCCCGGGTCCAATGATCATGTCGACCGCGGGCACGGTCTCTGTGCCGTAAGCCATCGCAGCGATCGCCTGAGCGCCCCCGACGCAAAAGATCCGGTCAGCGCCCGCAATCGATGCTGCTGCAAGTGTCAGCGGATGCACGCCCCCGTCACCATCAGGCATCGGCGGGGTGCAGATCACTGCCTCGGGCACAGATGCGACCTTCGCTGGTATGATCGTCATCAGTGCCGTCGATGGATACGACGCCTGCCCGCCCGGGACGTAAGCACCGATGCAATCAAGGGGCGTCGTCTTCTGCCCGAGGCTGATTCCGGGCGCAATCTCGCTCAGCCAGAGATCGGGTTCAAGCTGGGATTCGTGAAACCTCCTGATATTATCGGCTGCGGTCTCGAGATGCCAGAGAATCTCGGGGTCGATCAGATCGAACACCTCTGATATGGCAGCGTCTGAAACCTCGATTGTGGAGAGCAGGGTGCCGTCGAACCGCTCGGTGTATTCGATGAGCGCGGCGTCGCCTCTGGTTTTCACGTCCTGTAGAATCGCTGAAACGGCTGGTTTCACTTTTTCGATCTCGGTTTCCCGGTTCAGCAGGGTGGCAAGTTCGGTCTCGGTTAACCGGGTGTGGTGTTTTCTTATCATCATGGTTCATCATCTTTTCCTCTGCATGCGTTAAATTTTCTTCGGAACCCAAAACTCAACTCATTTAGTGAAAATATCGCCTCAATCCTGCAGTAGATGTAGGGCGACAAAAAAGAGATCATATCCGGACGTGGAAGGATCTGTTGATGTTCAAGATGGTATCAACCATTAATCAGGACCCCACCGATCATTCACCCACGATCTGCACGATCAGCTTCCGGTTCCTCGGGCGGTTGTCCAGATCGATAAATATGATCTGCTGCCATGTCCCGAGCATCATGCTGCCGCCGACAAACGGCACAGACAGGCTTGGACCGAGCAGAGACGCCCGCACATGAGAATGCCCGTTGCCATCGCCCCACTTCAGATTGTGCATGTATTCGATGCCCTGCGGCGCAATCCGCTCAAGCATAGCCTTGAAATCCGAAACCAATCCGGATTCGTACTCAATTGTTGTCACTGCGCCTGTGGCACCCGGCACGAAGACCGCAACGATCCCATGGGTGAGTTTTGACTTTGAAAGCGCATCCGAGACTTCCTTTGTTATATCCACGATGTCTGCGTTCCCCTTTGTCGGAAAATTCAGGTACTGGGTGCCGACCACCATCGTTCACTCACCGAAGTTAGCTAGTTTCCAGCCCGCCGCACTGATTACGAGGGTGAAAACGAGAAGCGAGATCACAGATCCGAGTGCCATCATCCCAGCGTTCTCGAATATAGCGCACAGCAGGATAAGGAGGAGCACCGAGCCGATCGATGCCACGATCTCGAAGGTTGGTTTATTCATTGCAGTAGCATCGACAGGAGAGGTTAAAAAGATTCGTTTTGGCGATGCGGTGTGGCAATAGCATGAAAACCTGTGGCAGCCGGACTTGTGTTATCTGCACCATTTGCAAGTGTTGTGGCTGCCGGCTATGTCCGGATCGGAAGAAAGCCGTGAAGGGGTTTTATCCCTTGGTTGGCTGTTCGGTAGGTCTTATCGGCACGATATACGGATTCCCTTCTTCATTCATCTCGGAGGATTTGACCACGACATAAAAAATAAAAAAAGAGGGGAAGGAATCTTGCAATCCTGCCCTGAAACGTGTAGGGCTCGTTGCGTTCCTTGATATATGCCTCTGGTAGGGCGTATATAAATGCATGATCCAAGAGCGGGGTGAAAGTGAATGGTCTCCACACTACCTGATTTTGGCTGATATTTATCCGTGTTTGCGGCTTTTTTCGGGATCTCCACAAAACCAGTCATGCACAGTCGTCAACTATCTCTTAAAAACCATGCTTGCAACCCCGAGCTCCTCCAGCTTCCAGCGGGCAGGCACCCCATCCAGCCCCCATCCCCGAAACCTGTAATATTCGTCCAGCGCACGCTCAAATTCGCCGCGATCGATGCCGCCATCGCCAAAGAACCGGGCAGGCAGCGTGTCATCTGCTCGTGTGAACCCTGCACGCAGATTGAACATACGCTCAAGATTCCATATCCGCTCGCCTGTGCGCAGCAGATCCTCTGATCTGTACGAAATTCCGGTTACAGCGCTAAGCATGTCTGAATACTCCTCTGCTGAGAGAGCAAAGGATGAAAAACGGCACATCACGAGCGAATCCATCGCAGCCGAGAGATTCTGGAAGATGCATACCAGTCCTGGCTTCCCGATGAGGGTGCGCCGGTCGATCAGCTTCGGTTTGCCGATGATCTCGGGCGCAACCATGTATGCCCGCGTATGGCATCCGCCGCGGTTTGATGTCGCATAGGCAAGCGCCTGCCCTAGCACGCCCCGCGGATCGTATCCGGGCAGTTCCATCCCCTTCGAGTGTATGCTCGCCTCTCCAGCGTTCCTCATCTCTGAGTATGCCCTTGATCCCATACCCAGTTCGTCTCCGATCCCTTCCCGCTCCCCGATCATGGAGACCAGTTCGGTCAACTCGTGTGTCTCTCCGCATATCTCCTGATGGCAGGCGACGGTTGAACCGCAGGAGATCGTATCCATGCCATAATCGTTGCATATCCGATTTGCGTCCGTGATTTTATCAAAATCGTCGTTATCACAGTCAGGTCCGAACATCGCGATCGTTTCATACTCAGGAATCTCGATACCTTCCTCTGTACTGCGTTTGCATGCAACAGAGCATTTGTGACAGGAATGTCTCTTTAACCTGTAATTTTCTATGATGTATTCGCCGGATATCGACTCGACATCCCCGAATTGCATATTCCTGAAGTTCCTATTGGGCATCAGTTTGAAATGGTTGATCAGATTCACGAGCGAGGGAGTTCCGTAAGTCGAGAGGCTTTTGAGTGCGGGATTTGCGCGCAGCAGCCGCAGAATCTCCTCGCTGGCATCCCTGAACCTTTCCTCGTCAGCAACACCGGGTTTGCCAGTCCCACGGAGAACGATCGCCTTCAGCCGCTTCTGCCCCATCACAGCACCGATGCCACCCCGCCCGGACGCATGGATGCGGTCATTCATAATGTTTGCGAACCTGACGCCGCTTTCTCCGGCGCGCCCGATACATGCCACCCGTCCGCCATGTTCAGCCGTCAGCAGTTCTGTTGCCTCGCGCACGTTTGTCCCCCACAGGTGAGGCGCATCGTTGATGCTGATGTCATCATCATCGATTCTGATATACACCGGGGCATCAGACCTTCCGGTGATGATCAGCGCATCAAGGCGGGCGCGTTTCAATTCACTTCCGAAAAAGCCCCCTCCGCTTGAATCAACGATTGTGCCGGTGAGCGGCGACCTCGTGATGAATGAGTGCCGCCCCGACATCGGCGCGATGCCTGTGAGCGGACCCACTGCAAGTATGAGCGGGGCAGAGAGCGTATCTGAAGCTGGAGATGAAACTGGAGATGAAGCGGGGTCTGTCATGCCGCACAGAAGAGCCACGCCAAGCCCTCTTCCGCCAAGAAAGTCTCTTGCAAGGTCTTCTGAAAGCCGGGTGCGTCTGATTGTTCCGCGATCAAGATCGATTGTAGCGATGTTTCCAGTCCAGCCGTGCATCTTTGTATGTGGCGTCACCTGTACTCTCTTATCGGTGATGGCAGATATATCTCGCACATACCAGGGCAACGGAAGATTCGAATGATCCGGCTGATTTGAATGATTCGGACAGTGAACGGGCGAGCATCACACAAAATAGAGAGGTCTTGCCACATCGAGCCCGGAGTTCCTCATCTCCTGCGCCACAGAACCGCGGCAATCCCGATCGCCACGCCGATGATCGCGATCACCCGGACCACGATCGAAAGATCCATCCCGCCCGTTTCAGCCCCCTCTTCTCTGGTTGGTCTGGTCGGAATCCCCCTTGCGATCGGCGTAACCCGCGTGGTAGGCATTGGTGTGGGCGGCGGGGGCGGCGTTGTGACCGATAATTCGACAGACTGCCATGTATACGGATCGTTTGCGATGTTGTCTGCAATTCTGATTATATGCGTCCCTACAGATGCATTCTCACTTGCATGAATCGTTATCCGGTACTCGGCAGTCTCACCGACATCGATGGTCTGCGATTCCACGGGAGATGCCGTTATTCCGGGTGGCAGGTCCTGAAATATAAGATTGGCGTCATAGCAGAGGTTTCCATGATTCGTGATCGATATGCGGGATGTTGCAATCGATCCCTGTTGAATCTCGATAGGCGGGATCGTGCCCGGTGTGGCATAATCAGTGTATGCCACGTCATCCCCTATGACCGATGCCGCCGGATTTACGAGCACTAATAGCACTAAGAGCACTAACCACACCAGCAGTGCACGGATGATCGTTTTCATCAGTATGTAACATGTGTCTGACAGATGCATAAGACTTATGCCGATATTTAAGCGGTGGTTTTGAGGAGCACACCCCACACGCAGTCCTAACCGCACGATTTATTACCCGAAACATTAAGATATTAACAGACAATAGGCTCATGGACTCATCGCGCGGAGGGTTTTATTATCAAACAGGAAATATGGATCGAGAAGTACCGACCAAAGAAGCTGTCAGACGTGGTCGGGCAGGCTAACACGGTCGGACGGCTGATCTCTTACGTGCATACAAAAAACCTGCCGCATCTGATGTTCACAGGTCCGCCCGGCGTCGGAAAGACCGCATCCGCGGTATCCATAGCAAGAGAACTCTTTGGCGATGAGTGGCATTCCAATTTTATCGAACTGAATGCCAGCGATGAGCGCGGCATCGATGTGGTGCGGCACAAGATCAAGAACTTTGCAAGGATGTCGCCTGTCGGAGACGCCGAATTCAAGATCATCTTTCTGGACGAAGCTGATGCACTGACCTCTGACGCCCAATCTGCGCTGCGCAGGACGATGGAGAAGTACACGCAGACATGCAGGTTCATACTGTCATGTAACTACTCATCAAGGATTATAGAGCCGATTCAATCGAGATGCGCGGTCTACCGGTTCAACCAGGTCTCAGATGATGCAATCGAGGAGAGAGTCAGGTACATCACCGACTGCGAGCATCTTGACATCACAGACGAGGGCATCAGAGCGGTCACGTACGTTGCCCGCGGCGACATGCGAAAAGCTATCAATGCGCTGCAGGCGGCAGCGATGCTCGGCACGACCATCGATCGCGATGACATATACCAGATAACAGCAACAGCACGTCCCGAGGAGATCAAAAAGCTGATCCTGAGTGCGTACGGAGGCGATTTTGCAGAATCTCGCAGGGGACTGGATGATCTATTGACCAAACAGGGATTATCCGGTGAGGATGTTGTCGGGCAGATATACAGGGCGGTGTTTGATATCAATGAAATTCCTGACCGCAAGAAGGTTGAATCGATAGACAAAATCGGAGAGATCGATTTCAGGATCACGGAAGGCGCAAACGAGCGAATACAGCTTGATGCGCTTTTATCATGGTTTGTATTATCGGGGAATGGTTAAATCGGAGGTTATAATGAACGATCGAGTACCTACAGGAATACCAGGGTTCGATGAACTCTGCGAAAACGGATTGGTAAGAAATCGGACCTACCTGCTCTCAGGGACTTCAGGTACTGGCAAAACAAACTTTGCGTTCCAGTTTCTGTACAACGGGATCAAACAGTACGGCGAAAACGGCATCTTTGTCGCAACCGAGGAACGCCTCACACAGATCCGGGAGAATCTTTCGAGGTTCGGGTGGGACATTGAGGCGCTTGAAGCGGAAGATAAGCTTGCGATCATCGATGCATGCTCCACAAAGATCGGCATTCCGTCGCAGGAGCGATATGTGGATGTGCGCCCATTTGATATGCGTGCTATCCTTGACCAGATCATCGTGATACAGGATGAAATCGGTGCGAAACGCGCTGTGATCGATTCGAGCACGTCCGTCGGATTTCACTTCCAGGATCCGGCAAAGATCAGGATCGAACTGCTCAAACTGAGCACGACCCTTGAGATCCTGGGTCTGACATCGATCCTGACCTGCGAGATCATCGACGACACCATGCAGAGTAGATTTGGTGTCGAGAACTTCGTGACCGAGGGCACGATCATGCTGTACAACCAGCGCCGCAAGAGCGTGCGTGTCCGCAGTATGGAGATCTTCAAGATGCGTGGATCAGACCACAGCAAGGACATCCACCCGTATGAGATCACATCGGAAGGCATAGTCATCCATCCGCACGAAGAGGTCTACTAAAAGACAGCAGGAACCCTCAGGTCAATTGGGATGCGGCTCCACGATATCTTCCATCTCGAGGCGGCAGAACCCGTGTTTCTGGCAGAGAACAGCTTCTACGATCAGAAACAAGCCCCGCTCACAGACCGTTACCTCGAAGAACTCGGCATGGCTGCCAATATCGGTAGCAACAATAGTTCCATACAACTGATCGATCAGGGTAGTGGTGCCCCGATCGCTGTCGCGGTTTATGTCCACTCACAGGGCATCGATCACTGGCTCGTGCTCACGAACGTGATCTCAAAGGACACGCGTTTTCCAGGCAGGATAGCTGATATCTTTGGCAGCAAAAGCGAGATTCTCGAAACAGATGCATCTGATCTGCGTGAGGCGGTAATCGAGTACTATTCAATCTTTCTTGCGAACGGGTGGCTATGTGAATCCTGCGCACGCGAAGAGATGCCGTACCTCGATCTCGGGGTGTTTGTATCGGTGCGTGAATTGCTGAACAGAACTCCGAAGGATGACGATAAACTGGATGAACCTGATGAACCGGGTCCTGCCGTGCGAAACAATCGTCTAACGCGCCTTATTCGCAAAGCAACATTCGAAAAAGGATTTGATCTTGCCCGCGCAGATGTGCTTGAGATCTGCTGCGGAGACGGCAGCGCCACTGATGTGCTCCGCGAGATCGGCTGCGACCCGATCTGCATCGATTATGATATGTGCGATATCTGCGACGGACTGAAGAGCGGGGCGCTCCACGAGGAGAAATCAATCGTTCTTGACGCCGCAGAACTCTCGGAATTCTTCGATCGGGAGTTTGACTGCGTGGTTGGGTTCATGATCGGTCCGATCCAGCCGTTTAACCGGGATATGTGGGCATCAGTCCTGCGTGAATCCGTAAAAGTCGTGCGGACGCATGGTATGTTGATCTTTACGTTCCACAACCGGGAGGAGCTTAAATTTGCCACAGAGGTGCTTGATGATTATGTAACCGCTACGGAGACACTTCCGAACACGCCTGATATCGGGTACGATCGATGGGTATATCTCGGTTGGGTAAAATGATGTAGGGAATAGATGGAAATTACAAACGAAACACAGATTATGGCTATCTGCCCTGCATGCGCATCAAATAAGCTTCACGATGTGCTGAAACGGCGTGGCAGCGATCAACTGGTGCGCTGCACAGAGTGCGGTAGCGTGCACAACGTAGCATCAACGACTCCTGCCGCCCCGCAAACCACGAGCGTTGCGATCATCGTGAGCAGTGGCGAGCTTTCGGCACGCTACTGCATCGAACTGCCGTCTGATCACGAGGTGTGCACGGGCGATGAACTGCTTGTGGACGATCCGTCCGCGGACGAGGTGCATCTGGCAGAGGTCGCCTCGATCGAGTCATGCGGGAAGCGGGTGTCATCCGCGGTTGCTGCAAAGATCGATACGATCTGGTCACGGGCGATTGACCGGGTGTCTGTGAAGGTGGCGATCCACGATGGCACCAGAACCAGATCGGTTCGGTTGCAGGAGTACGGGGACCGGGAGTTTACGGTCGGTGGTATCGAGGAGATTTCAGGGCGTAAATGCAGGATTATCAGAATCAAGACACGGGAACGTGGATTTCGTAAACATAACGGGGATGTTGTCTCTGCAAAGGATGTCAAGCGGATATTTGCGGAGAGGGTCTAAATCGTGTCTCTGCCGGATTGAATATACCCCGGGCAAGTTGCAAATGGCAGGGATGCAGGATGGAATTAACGAAACAGTGGCGTGACAGCCACCCGGGGTCTGGAAAGTTTTCTGATTCTGATAGATTCTGTGGTTTTTTAAAAGATGCTGAAAAGTTTGGGCTTTTCATTCTTTCTCGTCCTTGCACCTTCGCGTCTTTCTCGTTCCTCTGATATAACGCAAGGTCGCAAAGACGAGAGAGAAACTCCTGCGTTTTTTCACATACGCGAGGAAGCTACCGATGGCGACCATCGGAAAACATCAGAACTAGTCACTTTCGATATCGGTTGGAATTTTTCCGAAAGAATAAATCGCACGCCGGGCACAGAACAGCCTTTTTCGGTTTGACCGCGGCATAACCTTCGGGC
Organism: Methanosarcinales archaeon; assembly: GCA_030605805.1. Taxonomy (GTDB): domain Archaea; phylum Halobacteriota; class Methanosarcinia; order Methanosarcinales; family Methanogasteraceae; genus Methanogaster_D. The sequence goes on from JAUWHQ010000205.1 coordinate 14,016, forward strand.
AAGCGTAAATGATCACTCACTTAAGAATCTCTTTTAAGTAGCTCAGGTAGCTTTTAGCCATGACTTCCCTTGAAAAACGCTCTTCGACACGTCTCCTGCACTCATGAGGATCGATATCAGAGACTTTATCAGTGACTATGATCTCACGTATTTCGTTGAGGGTATCACAGAGAAATCCGGTCACGCCGTCCTTTATCTGGTCGGTCAAGCCCCCGCTCCGGAGCGCGATGACCGGTGTTCCGCAGCACATCGCCTCTGATGCATGGAGCCCGAATATCTCCATGAACGGGAACATCGGAAGTGAGATTACCGCCTTTGCGTTCTGAAAAAACTTTACCTTATCCTCGAAAGATATGGTGCCATAATACCGCACAGAAGAGCCGTCGCATCTCGATTTCACCTCCGCGACATAATCCGGACTGATAACGAAGCGATCTTCGCCACAGATGTCTCCGCAGGCGTTCGAATCCTCCATCAGTTGAATAAACTCAAGAATTCCTTTCTCGCTGCATATCCGGTTGACAGATAGATAACGCTCTCCCTTCTCGGCTTTGAACGGATAAAGCTCGGTATTTATGCCGTGTGGAATGCACCTGCAAGGTATCCTCATTCGGTTTGAGATATTCATCGCCTGTGCCCTTGACGCCGCGATGAAATACGGATCACTCCGTATATGCGGGACCCGCCCCCAGTCACATGTCCCGTGGAATACGTGGCACACCTTCGCATCCGGATGCGCCATCCTATAATCATAAGTCACTCCGGATACGGTATTATCGATGATGACATCATAACCATTAAAATATTTTTCATCGATATCGTACGCCCTCTCTTCTTTTGCAATCCAATCATGGTGTACATCAGATGATTCTTCAACAGTCTCTATGATCCTTAATTTTGGAATTTGCGGGAGCCTTGAGCCTTTGCAACACGCAACAGCGACCTCCTCAACCTCATCGAATCCGGAGAGCGCCACTGCCAGATCACCTACAACAAGTTCGGTACCACCGTATTTCCTAAAATCTATCGCTTTTTCCGCGGACGAAACAATAAATATCTTCATTTGTGATCACCGATGTCAAATACAACTCTTTTCAACTCTCTTTTGTCAAGCAGGTCTTCTTTGCCCACCGTAAATCTTGTCATGATCCTCGTATACGTTCCCTTGATGATCTCTTTTGTTACGTCAATCCTTACGTCGTTGATGGTTGCAGACGGGTTATCCACAATTGCAGGAACAACAAAGCCAAAATCCACGTCGATGGAAGCGCCTTCGTTTCTTATGATCGCGCTCACCTCATCGTCACCCTTGCTGAACTCAAACGAGAGTAAACTCTCCCCGATCGCGAGTTTTTCAGCGGATATCCCCCAGTCAGCGGTGATGTACGGGCAGATTGTGACGCTTTCAGGGGCGTGTGGTTCCACTCCGAGCAGTCCGCGAACGATTGCATACAGGTAGATCGTTGCAGACCACGCCTGAATGAAACAGCCGGCAGGATCCGCAACCGCAGACGGCTCAGGCGGCACGTCTCCTGACATGACTTCCTTGAAGTATAGTCTGGAGAACTGCTGTATCTCGGTCATCTGGTAGGTCTTGAGGAATCCTTCATTGAAATTCCCCCGCGCAAACTCGGAATACGCAACCCAGCCCGTAACAAAGGGCCAGACGCCGCCCTTCTGGTAGCTTTTCCCATCATACTCGGGATCGCTCCTTGCACGGGTCCTGACGCCCCATGATGTCGTGAACTCGTCGCTTTCCATCCATGCAAGGATTTTGTCCCCCTTTTCAGGATCGATAAGATCGAAGAAGACCGGGATGACTGCGTTTACAGTCATATCCTTCTTCAGGGTGCCGTCAGGTTGTATCGTGTCATACAGGAACCCCTGCGCTTCGTCCCAGTATCGTTTGGTGATCAATGATTTGAGCTCACGGTACCGTTTCATATACGTCTCTGCAAGTTCAACGTCGCCAAACTCCCTTACGATCTCTGCCCCGCACAGAAATGCGTGGCTGAATATCGCCTGGACATCGACCCCGGACTTTCCACGGAAGTACGAGTCCATCCACTGCACATCCTGGAGAAAACCCTCAGGACCGTGCTCGATCAAGCCATCTCCATCACGGTCCGCTTTCAGGCACCAGTCGAGTGCCCTGAGCATATTATCGTACAGGTGCCGCACAAAAATTTTATCGCCAGACCACTTATAATAATCATACAGTGCGATCACAAAGAGCGGGGTTGCATCGACGCTGTAGTAGTAGATCGTCCCGTCCATCCTGGTTTCGTGTGGGATCTCCCCCCTGTAGAACGGGACCCTGACCGCATCATCGCCATCCTCCTTTGCCTGAAATCGTGCAAGCAGCTCAAGTGCGCACTGGGAGCTGAGAAAGTCTCCGATGCAATTGCTGCCAAATACCGTCCATGCGATGTCCCTTCCGAAGTATGTCGGGAAATGCGGCAGTCCAGCCATGAATCCAAGACCGTAACCATGTTGATAGTGCTTCAACAGTAGTATTCCAATCTTAGAACGAATGAAAGCATCATCGATCTCTTTAATCCCTGATTCAAGGTTCAATGTTGTCTGGATATAATCGATATACGAATTTTTTGTCTCTATAAGTAATTCTTTTGCCGAATCGATCAACTCTTTGGATTCATCGATCAACAGATGGTATGTTGCATCACCACCATTCAGCGCGAACCTGATCTCGATGGTATCTCCTGCATCGATCTTTATCTCATAAGCCAGGAGTGTGCCGCCCATGCAGTGTTCTGACGGACCCGGAAACCTGTTCTCCAATTTACACCCATCAAGATTGGCAACATCGAAGCAGACATACTTCGGTTCAAGATTTGAGCAAAAGAGCATCATCCAGTTCGGACGTTTGTGGTGCCGCACAAGAACCATCTTTCTGCGCGGATCATAAGTTACGAGATATTTCCTCTCCTTCCATGCATCACCGGTCTGTTTCAGCGCCCATTCAAGATTTGTGACCGGATTTGCGATGAAGTTGAATGTCGCTCTCGTATCTTTCGTGTTTTTTATCCTGAATCTCCAGCAAACCCCTTTTTTGAGTTTTGGGACGAAAACGGACTGATTGATGGAGAAATCTCCAATCTCAAACGTTCTTTCAACATCCCCACTAAAGATGAACTCCTTGCAGAAATCAGGTAGCCAGTTGATCTCGGTCTTACCATCCTCAATCAAGCCAAAGTTTACGCCATCTGCAACTTTTAGCGGCAGATTCCAGATACCGTTCCATCTACCCTCGAATCTTCCGTTTTTATGTCCGATAACATAGACTCTCAAGCCTGCAGAAAGAAAATTCGATTCAAGTTCCTCAGTTTCATGCCATTCCATCATTTTCATAACGAAGACGTAGGTGATCCCATGTTCCGGCGTATCAGTGAACAGGTGATACATCTATGTTGCCTCTTATAAACATGGCGTTTGTGTATTTTTGTCCGAGCAACCAGGAGGCACCTGGGTTGACAGCTCAGGCGAGAACAAAACCTTTATCCCAAAAACAACCAGACAGGTATAGCAATGAAACAATTGAGTGCTCCAAAGCGAATCGCAAGGATAAAATTCGGTTTGATTTCTCCACAGGAATATCGGAACATGAGTGTCACCAGGATCATCACAGCCGATACTTATGATGAAGACGGATTTCCGATCGATATGGGTCTTATGGACCCCAAGCTCGGAGTAATCGATCCCGGATTGCGGTGCAAGACCTGTAGCGGCAGGGCTGGCGAGTGTCCAGGTCATTTTGGGCACATCGAACTGGTAGCGCCCTGCATACACGTCGGATTTGCCAAGCAGATACGAAATATCCTGCGAGGCACGTGCCGAAGTTGCAGCAAGCTGCTGCTCGAACCCGTGGCAAAGAAGGAATGCCTCGAGCAGATCGAGACTTTGCAGGGTAGGGGGCAGCCCATCGATTCGGTGGTCGAACGCGTCTTTGCCGATGCTGTAAAGACCGACGTATGCCCGTACTGCGGCGAACACCAGTTAAAAGTCATCTATGAAAAACCAACCACCTATTACGAAGACGAGAACAAGCTTCTTCCAAGCGATATCAGGGACTGGTTCGAGCGCATACCCGACGAGGATATTACTGTTTTTGGCATGGATCCGGCAAATGCACGTCCTGAGTGGATGATCATGACGGTGCTACCGGTACCGCCTGTCACGGTGCGTCCATCGATCACGCTGCAGACCGGGCAGCGGAGCGAAGACGACCTGACACACAAGCTCGTGGACATTATCCGCATAAACCAGCGGTTTCAGGAAAATAAGGAAGCTGGCGCGCCCCAGTTGATCATCGAGGATCTCTGGGAACTCTTGCAGTACCATGTGACCACCTTCATGGATAACAGCGTCTCTGGTATACCTCCGGCAAGACATCGGAGCGGAAGACCACTCAAAACTTTGTCACAGCGTCTGAAAGGAAAAGAAGGGCGGTTCAGGGGGAGCCTCTCTGGTAAGCGTGTGAATTTCAGTGGAAGAACCGTGATTTCGCCTGATCCGAATCTATCGATCAACGAGGTCGGCGTTCCTGAAAGGGTCGCAAGAGAACTGACGTTTACGATCAAAGCCGTGCCAAGAAACATCGAAGAACTCAAGGAGTACATCCGCCGTGGTCCGGTCAATCACCCGGGCGCAAATTACATCGTCCGCATAGACGAGCACAAAATGAAGGTTACCGAGACGAATCGGGAGGAGCTTGCCGATACGATCGAATACGGGTGGTTCGTGGACCGGCATCTAAAGGACGGCGATATCGTGCTCTTTAACAGGCAGCCATCGCTCCACAAGATGAGTATCATGGCGCACGAGGTCAAGGTGATGCCCGGAAAGACGTTTAGACTGAATCCGGCAGTCTGCCCGCCATACAACGCTGATTTTGATGGCGATGAGATGAATATTCATGTGCAGCAGACCGAAGAGGCAAAAGCCGAGGCAAAGATACTGATGCGGGTGCAGGAAAATATCCTCTCACCAAGATTCGGCGGACCGATCATCGGGGGAATCCATGACCACATCACAGGCATGTTCCTGCTGACTCGTGAGAAACAAATCGATAAGAACAGTGCGCTTGAGATTCTGCGGAAGGCTGGTGTGCGCGACCTGCCAGAACCGGATCAGATCGTTGATGGCGTTCCCTACTGGACCGGAAAGCAGATATTCAGCCGGATTTTACCGGGTGGGTTGAATCTCGAATACAAAGCAGAGATCTGTCAGGAATGCGATACATGCATGAAGGAGAACTGTCCGAATGACGCTTATGTTGTCATAAATAACGGAGAACTGCTCTGCGGCACCATCGATGAGAAATCGATCGGCGCTTTCAAGGGCTTGATTATTTCAAAGGTCATCAAGGAGTACGGGGCAACTGAGGGCACACGGTTTATAGACAATGTTACCAATCTTGCGATCAGGGGCATCATGTACCACGGGTTCAGCTTCGGGATCGATGACGAGGATATCCCGGAAGAGGCGAACAAGCAGATACAGGAGATCAGTAAAGAGGCTATACATGGCAAAGACGGTATCGAAGACCTGATCGATCGATACGAGCACAAGGAGCTCGACCTGCTCCCAGGGCGGACGCTTGCAGAGACGCTTGAACTGCGGATCATGCAGGTTCTCGGGAAGGTTCGTGACATGGCTGGCGACCGGGCTGGCGTGCATCTCGGTATCGACAATTCCGCGGTTGCGATGGCGGTGTCGGGTGCACGAGGCTCAATGCTTAACCTTGCGCAGATGGCGGCATGTGTTGGGCAGCAGGCTGTGCGTGGCGAGCGTATTCACAGAGGATACTCGGATCGCACGCTTCCGCATTTCAAAAAAGGAGATCTCAGCGCGGATGCCCACGGTTTTGTACAAGCCTCCTATAAGAGTGGGCTTTCACCGACAGAGTACTTCTTCCACGCGATCGGGGGGAGAGAAGGTCTTGTGGACACTGCGGTGCGAACGTCCCAGTCAGGATACCTCCAGCGGAGGATGGTAAACGCGCTTCAGGATCTGGAGGCGCAGTGCGACGGCACGGTGAGGGATACCCGCGGCATAGTCGTACAGACCCTGTTTGGCGAGGACGGCATCGATCCTGCGCACGGTTTCGGTTATGAGCAGATCAATCGGATCGTGAAGGACGTGCTGGAGGTGGAGAGATGAGCGGCAGTATAACGGCGAAGGATATCGAGAAGAGGGTTGATGCTCTTCTGCTACCATCGAAGATTAGCAGTATCCTGCGCGAGGAACTACTCGCTGCCATGCCTGACAAGGGGCAATTAGGCGAAATCATCTCCCGGGTCAAGGACGCGTACGCCGATGCCTGCGTCGAGCCGTGCGATCCGGTCGGGGTGGTGGCGGCACAGTCGATCGGCGAACCCGGAACTCAGATGACGATGCGTACGTTCCACTACGCCGGAGTCGCCGAGATCAACGTGACGCTCGGGCTTCCGAGACTAATCGAGATCCTTGATGCCCGAAAGAACCCGAGCACGCCTGTTATGACCGTATACCTGCAGGAGCAGGATGGCGCAAGCCGGAGAAAGGCTCAGAACGTCGCATGGTCGATTCAGAAGACAATCATTGCAGATCTGGGGGAGATCATCACTGACCGCACGAATCTGAGGATCTATGTCGAACTCGACGAGGGCGCGATGTACGAGCGAAACCTGACGTTACCTGATATCATCGAGAAACTCGAAGGAAAGCTGAAGATCCCGATCAATGTGAGTGGATATACGCTCACATTCGAACCGAAGGAGTCTGATCTCGGTTCGCTGGTCATGCTGAGCCGAAACCTCATGAAAGTCGTGCTCAAGGGATTTGACGAGATTTCACGAGTGGTTATACAGAAGGAAGGTCCCGAATACGTGCTGTATACCGAAGGCACGGCGCTGAAGAAAGTTCTCGATATCGAGGGTGTAAGTCCGGCGCGAACGACCAGCAACCATCCTGGCGAGATGTACGAGGTCTTCGGCATCGAGGTAGCCAGGAGTTCGATTATAAACGAGATCCTATCCACACTGCGTGAACAGGGACTGAACGTGGATGCGAGACACATTATGCTCGCCGCCGACATGATGACCTGCGATGGCGAGGTCAAGCAGATCGGGAGGCATGGACTATCAGGCGAGAAGGCAAGCATCCTTGCGCGAGCGGCATTCGAGGTGACTGTCAATCACCTGATCGACGCAGGTATGCGCGGTGATATTGATGAATTAAGCGGCGTCACCGAGAACGTGATCGTCGGGCAGCCGATCCACCTTGGAACAGGTAATATCCATCTGGTTGCCAGACCCGTGTCCGGAGTATCGCAATCGTAACCCTCACGTTTCACGTCCGTACGACGTTCTCACTCCCGCACTGCGGACAGACGATCGGAACAAAGTTCGGATCGGATTGAAACATGAACTCGCAGACATTGCATACGAAGTACACCATCGATTGGTCGATGTCTTCCATGATAATTAATAGTGCACTGCGGTATATATATTTAGCTATAACTCGTCCCCGCGCTCCGGCAAAGGCGGTGCACCCAATATCTCCCGAAGTGTAGACGGTTCTGGCAAACACCTGCAACTATTCACTCATCCGCGCGACCCGTGTAAGCCGGATTCTGTGCAATGCACCAATTTTTCTTCCCGGAAAATCTCTTATCGTCCCTGATCGACTTCCATATATCCACAAGCGACGTGTCACGCACGTTTCCGGCAGTCTGCGGCAGGTACGGGCACGGTCTTATCGAGCCGTCCACGCAGATGTGCAGCCACCGCTGCCCTGCAAGACATCCGAGCATCTCACCCTCAAAATACGTGTTCGCAAACATCCTGGGTCCGCCAGGGCTTCTATTGATGCTGTGATACATCTCAAGTATCTGGCTGCGGTCGTCATCGGTGAGGCTGCCGTCCATCGATTCCCAGACCGAGAACTCATGCACCCCAAGATCACAGGCAAGGTCGTACAGACCAGGAAGTTCGTGCATCCGGTCGTGCGACACATGCGTTGACATGGTCACGAGCAGCCCTGCAGAAAGCCCGCACCCGATCGCATGAATCGCGCTCTCAAAGGCGCCATCGACTCGCCTGACCGCATCGTGTTTCGAGGGATCTGTGCTGTATATACTGATCAATAGGTTGTGAAGCCCGCATTCCTTCAGTCTCGATGCGATTGCCGGCGTCATCTCGAGACCGGGCGTGAATATGTTGACGATCGCACGGTCGCAATCGATGTATTCGATCAACTCGAAGAGGTCGCTATGGAGCAGTGGGTCGCCCTCTGTGAACGTGATGACAAACGTACCCATATCCAGCGCCTGATCGATCGTGTTCTTGATTTCATCGAGCGTGAGTTCGTATTCGCCATCGCTCATCGCGCAGTGCTCGCAATCGCATCCGCATTTCCGCGTGATCTCGAAAGAAACCGTTTCAGGAACGTATTTCCCAAGAGCGATCCCCACTTCAGCCCTGATCAGTCGTTTGAAGACCTCTCCCGGGATCGGCGGCAGCCATGTGGATGCGATGACCTGCTCATGATCGACCCGTGCCGGCTTTTCCTTGCTCAGCCGGTCGTTCATCCGTCTGATAAACGGCTTGCATACGTGGGAGAGCGGACCCTCTGCCCTCAGTTTCAGCACACGGTCGTACTCGCAGTCGATCGACAATCCGTGCATACGGAACATGTTCACACCGGACATGCGGAGATGATTGGGCTGGCAGTGTAAAAAGGATTCGGGTTTGCCGGGGCTTTTTGCGCGTGGCTGCTCGAAATCAGGCGTTCCGGCAATCACACGCGCAGAAGTGTTTGCAGCGCCGGCGATGTCCGAAGACGGGAATACCTCTCCTCTGCAACGAGCGACGTGATCAGGACAAGTAGCCCGGAAATCGCATCGATCGTTGCTGTCTGTGCTTGGGTATATCAGACCCACATCCATCCTCTGCGCAGACCGCTGTTTTTAAGTTGTGTGCGGTTATAATTGGTATTATTGATGAACTACATCGGTGCACAGCACACGTGTGGCAATTGTGAACGCGAACAACGCGGCATAACATGTGATGATCTGTGTGGGCGGGGGGAGTGTCCGCTCATGCAGAACCCGGAGACTTCCTGATCGTGACTACAGCCGATATGGCGTGGCAGCCAAACCCCGGGATTGAATCAAGATGTTCTACAATTATTCGCTCCTCCCGACATACGTTTAATCGCTTCGTGCAGTTACTTAAATATCTTCACTCGTCCCCTTAAATCACAAACGGTGGAATGAATTATGAGGCATCTGTGGGTTCTTTTCATCGCCCATAAACCCTACTTCTTTTATCCACTCTGAAAACCAGGATTATATCATCTTCTGGAATTACCCTATAAAACACCCTGAA
>JAUWHQ010000056.1 GCA_030605805.1 Methanosarcinales archaeon
ATTTTTTAATCGACGGGAAGGACTATCTCGTGCCAATGGCGATCGAAGAGCCGAGTGTCGTTGCGGCTGCATCCAACATGGCGAGGATCGCACGTGTCAGGGGGGGATTTCACACATCAAGCGATGAGCCGGTCATGATCGGGCAGATACAGATCGTGAATGTCAGCGACGCCGGGGCGATCAGGCAGAATATCCTTAACAGGAAGCAGGAGATCATCGATAAGGCAAATGAGCAGGATTCGATGCTCATAAAATTCGGGGGTGGGACAAAGGATATCGAGATCAGGACGCTTGAGACAGATGAGGGGACGATGGTGATCGTTCACCTGCTTGTCGATTGCAGGGATGCGATGGGCGCAAATGCCGTTAATACGATGGCAGAGGCGGTTACGCCGATCATCGAGGAATGTGCTTCCGGAAACGGCAGGGTTCTTCTCCGCATCATCTCAAATCTCGCAACGCACCGTCTCGCACGGGCAGAGGCGGTCTTTGACAAAAACATGCTCGGCGGCGAGCACGTTGTTGACGACATCGTGAAGGCGTACGCGTTTGCGTGTGCTGACCCGTACCGGTGCGCCACATACAACAAAGGGATCATGAACGGCATCGATGCAGTCATCTTCGCAACCGGAAACGATTTCAGAGCGGTGGAGGCTGGAGCGCACGCTTATGCCGCCTTGTCAGGATATAAGCCGCTTGCTGCGTGGAAGAAGAACAGCGACGGCGATCTCGAGGGCAGCATAGAGCTTCCGATTGCAGCAGGGATCATCGGCGGGGCAACATCGTCCAATCCGGCTGCAAAGGTGTCCCTGAAGATTCTCGGGGCAAAGACTGCACGAGAACTGGCAGAGGTCATGGTTTCTGTGGGGCTTGCGCAGAATCTTGGTGCACTGCGGGCACTTGCGACCGAGGGCATACAGCGGGGGCACATGTCGCTGCACGCCCGCAACATAGCGATCATGGCTGGCGCTGAAGGCGAGATGATCGATAAGGTTGCCGGAATCATGGCAGAAGAGAGAATGGTGCGCCCGAGCCGTGCAAAAGAGATTCTAAAAGAGTTGCGGGGCGGTTGATCGATCTGATGAACGATGAAAACCAAGCCCGGCACCAGACTCAATATCAGACTCAATATCAGATCACATACACCGATTATTCGAGTAACCCATCAGGGACGGAGACGGTGCAGCCAGAGTCAGAGCCAGAACCGGAGATCGTGCTCATAGGAACGGCGCACGTCTCCAATAAGAGCGTCGAAGAGGTAAAAGAGGTTATATCAAGAGAGCAGCCCGATGTGATCGCAATCGAACTCTGTCCCGGGAGATATGCCGCACTCAAAGGCGAGGTAGGAGAGGTGACAGTGAAAGACATCCTGAGTGGTGGTAATATCGGGCTGTTTCTCGTTCATTCCTTCCTGGCATACCTCCAGAACAAAATAGGGTCGGAGATGGATGTGAAACCCGGTTCGGAGATGATAGCAGCGATCGATGCCGCAGAAGAACTCGGAACAGAGATCGCACTCGTGGACCGGGACATCCAGGTAACGCTCCAGCGATTTCTGGCTAAAATGGGATTCTTTGAGAAGATGAAGATGTTTGGTGCGCTCGTTGGCGCGTTATTCGGATTTGGAGGAAAAGAGATCGATATGGACACCGTTACTGATGAGGGTGTCGTCGAGCAACTGATATCAGAGCTCAAAGAGATCTCGCCGACCACCGCAGGCGTGCTGATCGAGGAGAGGGATGCAATCATCGCAAAGAACCTTCTCGATCTTAAAAACAGGGGAAAAGTGGTTGCGATCGTTGGAGCTGGTCACAGGAGCGGCATTCGGGAGTATCTCGCGCATCCTGAAAGACTGCCTGATATACGCGAACTGCTCACCGTACCAAGGAAACGGTTTGCCATCGGAAAGATCATCGGATACGGGCTGATCGCTCTGGTTCTTGCGATGTTTGTGCTGCTTCTGCTGACCGCCCCGCTCGATCAGTTGCTCGTTGCATTCGGGTACTGGTTCATAATAAACGGCGTCCTGAGCGGGCTTGGCGTAGTGATCGCCCGCGGGCACCCGTACTCGGTATTAACAGCATTCGGCGTCGCATGGCTCACCTCATTAAACCCGCTGATCGCGGCAGGCTGGTTTGCCGGCATCACAGAGGCGAAGATACGAAAACCGGTGCCCGAGGATATCCATGGTATCGCAAATGCTGAGACACTTGATGAGATGATGGGCAACAACCTCTTCCGTGTGATACTGGTTGCAGCGCTTGCAAACCTCGGAAGCATCGCAGGCACATTCATCGGTGCTTACGTGGTACTGAAAGTCAGTGATGTTGATATCGATATGATCCGGGACGGTATCCTGGCTGCGATTGGATTTTCTTAAACTGTCCGTATCTTTTTCGCCGTATGGGAATGTTCTACCACCTCACACACCCCAAACGCCCCCCCAGATGCTTGCAGGCATGCAAAGCTACCGCAAACTACCACGATTCACCGCAACGCCCGGATCACAGCCTCGCGCATCACACCTTCCGGCGGCTCTCTCCCGGTCCATATCCGGAACGCCTCTGCACCCTGATGCACGAGCATCTGCACGCCATCGATGGTGATCGCACCCCTCTTCCGGGATTCCGAAAGCAGTTTCGTGCAGCGGGGATTGTACACGATATCAAATACGACGAGTTCCGGGCGCAGGAGATCAGGGGGTATGGGTATGGCATCAATACCCGGGTGCATTCCAACCGATGTCGCATTGATCAGGATATCGGTATCCGCGATCTCGCTTTCTATCCTGTCCAGACCAATACTCTTTATCGACATTGACTGAGTCTTCCCCAGTTCCGAAAGCCCAAGTCCTACGTCATGGGCGAGTCTCTTTGCACGCTCAACTGTCCTGTTTGCAATAATAATCCTTCCACCGCTGTATGCGAACTGAAACGCAATCGCACGCGCCGCACCGCCAGCCCCGATGATCATGACCGTCCTGTCCGCAACAGTCACGCCCGCGCCCTCGAGCGCACGCAGCGCCCCGATTCCATCGGTGTTATAGCCCCTGATGCCATCGCTGAAGTTGATCGTATTTACAGCCCCGATCCTCGCTGCAATCGGGTCAGGATCCACATATTTCAATGCTTCTTCCTTCAGCGGGATTGTAAGGTTCAATCCGCCAAATCCGAGTGCTTTTGCCCCGTATATCGCATCCCTGAGATCTGACTGGCGCACTCTGAACGCGTGGTATCGGTCCGGCATCCCGAGCGATACAAATGCCGCGTTATGCATGACCGGGGACATGCTGTGCCCGATCGGGTCGCCAAGGACTGCATAGATGCGCATCATGCTATTCATGCTATCAATGGATGGCTTCCGATCTTAAACTTCTCTGTGCCTTCCGGGTTGGTTGTGGTTCTGTATATGGTGCTGTTGTTATGGTGGTTATCCATGTCTTGCAGAGGTTTCGGTTCAAAAGAAAACTTTCATGCGCTTCGGACGAAGCAACAACCATACCTAACTGTACAAGCATTTCTGCCAGTCTTACCCTGCATGGCACGTTGCAGTGCAGAATCCTTAAATAGTAGAATCTCAATTAGTATAACAATGGTTATACAATTTAAGGACAGGGAGAAGGAACTTGCAGAATTGAGCGATGCGCTAAACAGCAACAAATTCGAGTTCATAATCATCTATGGTCGGAGAAGAATAGGCAAAACGGAATTAATCTTAAAAGCGACTGAAAGCAAAAGAAGAATCTACTATCTGGCTGTCGGTGCGAAGAACCTGGATAGGTTTTATTCCATTTGCACCCGGCACTATCCAGAAGTTTCAAAACTGAAAACGGACTGGGAGGTGCTCTTTGAATTTCTGAAAAGCAGAGCAGAAGTCGTTGTTATCGACGAATTTCAGAATATGATCCATGAAGATGCAAATATCCTCAACATATTCCAGTCGATCACAGATATCACACTCAAGGACTCCGAATTGAAATTGTTTCTACTCGGCTCTTCGGTCTCCATTATGACCTCCAGAGTTCTCGATTACAGAAGCCCGCTTTATGGAAGAAGAACAGGCTCTATGGACCTCAAAGCAGTCTCTTTCTTCGATCTTGGAAAATTTTTCCCGATGTTCGGAATCAAAGAACTCGTTGAAATCTACGGCTTTGCAGATGGAATTCCTTTTTACCTGGTAAAAATAGATAGACCTTTCTGGCAGTGGCTGAAAGAGGAACTGGAGAAAGAAAGAAGTCTCTTAAGAGATGAAGTGGATTTTCTTATGCGATATGAATTTAAAGATGTAAGCACTTACAAATTGATACTGGAAGCCATCGCCCACGGAAAAACAAAGTTAAACGAGATCAAGGATTTTATAAAGGTAAAAAGGACAGATATCAGCCCTTATCTGAGAAACCTGATCGAAGTCGGGATGATCAAAAGAGTTGTTCCAATTACTGAAAAAGCCAAATCGAGGCTTGGCAGATACTACATAAACGATAATTTCCTTAGATTTTGGTTCAGGTATATTTATCCGAATTTAAGTTCTATTGAGGAGGGGATATTTGATATAAACGTCGTTAAGAGTGATTACAGCAATTATTTGGGTGGTGTTTTCGAAGAGGTTGCCAGACAGTTTTTGATAAAAGAAAGAGAGCGGATTTTCAGTTTCTCGAAAGTGGGCAAGTGGTGGCACAAGGAGCGGGAGATCGACATTGTTGCCACAAGCGACGCAACAGACGAGATATTGTTTATCGAGTGCAAATGGCAGGATTTGACCTGCGGGCAGGCAGAGAAGATACTTGCTGAATTGAAGGAAAAAGCAAAGTTCGTGCAGTGGAACAGTGATGCCCGAAGGGAGTATTTCGGGATTGTGGCAAGGAAGATCGAAGGGAAGAGTGATTTGAGGATTAAGGGTTATGTTGTGTTTGATCTGGATGATTTTTGAATCCTGGAACATGCCGGAGCACCGCATATATCCTCAAACAAACTCCCCAAGCCGCCCTTACCGCAAGCCATATATAGTACACTCTCAAGTATAATACTTATGAGTGTATTCATAGACCGAGAACGCGAATTATCACTCCTCAAAGAAAGGTTCAGCAGCGACAGAGCCGAGTTTGTCGTCATCTACGGCAGGCGAAGAATCGGA
>JAUWHQ010000134.1 GCA_030605805.1 Methanosarcinales archaeon
GAGGTGAAACGGTGGGATACCAACCTCGATCGATTCGGGAAGGGTAAGCATGACAAGAGCATGAATCCGAGCTTCCAGATATGGCTGTATCTCCATGAAACAGAGCCTGAATGGGGTATACTGTCAAACGGTAGATTGTGGAGGCTTTATCATCAGGATAAACTCATGGATTCCTACTATGAGGTCAATCTCGTAGCGATCCTTGAGAAGGGAGATATTGACGCCTTCAAATACTTCTATTACTTCTTCAGACGGGAGGCATTCTTCCCTTCACGGAAGGGCGCGATCTTCCTTGAGAATGTCCTCAGGGGATCGGAGGATTACGCAATAAAGATCGGAGAAGACCTGAAGGAAAATGTCTATCGGGCGATGAAGATCCTTGCTGAAGGGTTCTTCCGCCATCCGGCTAACGGACTCGACAGAAACGATGAGAAAGCACGTTTAGAGGTTCAAAGCACAACGATGCGGTTGCTCTATCGCTTTTTATTCATGCTTTATGCGGAGGGTAAGGGACTCTTATCTGGCAGCGCATATATCGAGTCCCCATACAGTTTCTACAGCATAAAGAACGAGATTAAGGGTGAGAAAGATTCGAGGAATGCGATTCTCGAGGAGGGAAGCCGTTACTGGAGTAGACTTCAGGATCTCTTCGGATTGATCGATGCTGGTAAGGAGGCGCTCGGTATTCCAGCATACAACGGCGGTCTCTTCGATGGTGAGCGGAATCCAAACCTTCTGAAATGGCGGATCGGGGACATCTATCTTGCTGATGCGATTGATCTCTTATCGCGGAGTAAAATGGGGAACGGCGGAGGAAGACTCGGTTTTGTCGATTATTCATCGCTTGATATCCGCCATCTTGGAAGTATCTATGAGGGGCTTCTTGAGTATCGGCTGAGGGTTGCAGAGACTGATATGGTAGCAACAGGTGGTAAGAAAAGAGAATGGGCGAATCTGGCTGATTTTAACGGGAGCAGGAAACGCAAAAAGAATTTTTCCGATTTTGATCTGTTTGATAGGGTTAAGAAGGATGAATTATACCTTTCGACAGACAAAGGAGAGCGGAAAGCCACCGGATCTTACTACACGCCTGACTACATCGTGAACTACATCGTAAAGAACACGATAGACCCTGTGGTTGATGAGCGGTGGCAGAAGGCAAGCGAGCGCAACGAGAGCCTGATAGACGCCACACTCTCTGTTAAAGTCCTTGATCCTGCGATGGGGAGCGGGCACTTTCTGGTTGGTGCACTGGAGCACCTCTCAGCGCGGTTGATGAAGGCTGTTAGGGTTGAGGCAGAGTCCGGAAGGATTCCTGATGATGCCAGGGATCGGTACACGCTTGAGTGGGCAAAGCGGGAGGTTGCCTCACACTGTATCTATGGCGTTGATCTCAATGAGCTTGCCGTTGAGCTTGCAAAGGTCTCGCTCTGGCTCAAGACGATCGCAATGGATAAGCCACTCTCATTTCTGGATCACCGGCTTAAATGCGGGAATAGTTTGATAGGGGCGAGACTTGCTGATTTGAAGGAGTATCCGTCTTCCGGAAGGCAGGGTAAGAAGAAAAATGCAGAGGGGCAGAGAACGCTTCCATCCTTCGTCTCAAGGCTCTTCATTGACCACCTGATCGGGAAGATTGGGGAACTTGAAAGGATCTCCGATGACAGCCTTTCTGATATCAAGCGAAAGGAGCGAGTATTTGATGAATTCAGGCAACTTCCAGAGTACAGGAAGGCAAAATCGATCGCTGATGTGCATACTGCTGTTTATTTCGGGAATGAGGTCGGGGCGACAGCGAATAAGAAGCCTGAGGATGTTTATCATGATATCGTCTGGGCGATCAAAGGGGATGAGGCGGAGTGGCAGCGTAAGACGAATAGGGCGTGGTTTAGAGAGGCGCAACAGATATCAGAGGATAAATCGTTCTTCCACTGGGAGCTTGAGTATCCGGATGTGTTCTTTGAGGATGGTGGGGTCAAGGAGAATCCCGGGTGGGATGCGGTGGTGGGGAATCCGCCGTGGGGCGTAGACCTTGGTACAGATGAGAAGATATACATTCGATCCCTTTATCGGACTTATAGATACAAGTACGAGAGTTACATCCTCTTTTCAGAGATAGCTTGGCATTTAACTCGAGCGGATGGGAGGTTTGGATATATCACACCCAGTTCGTGGCTGGCGATCGATCAGGCTCAATTATTTCGAGAGCTTCTACTGAAAGATACTGCTCTTACCTCCGTAGTGGCGTTGCCTCAAGGAGTATTTTCAGATGTGGCACTGGATACTCTAATCTACGTGACTCATAAGAGGGCACCGCAGGAGCAAACAACTGTGCCTGTGCTCGTATTTCCCAAGTCTCAGCAAGTAAGCTCTATCTCAAAACAAATTGCAAGTGCCTCTTACAGTATAAGCCAAGGGCGGTTTCTGGAAAACGAGAAGTTCGTACTTGATATTTTTGTATCGGATGCGGAAGCCGATCTGCTTGCCAAAGTAGAAGCTAACTCAATCAAGCTATCAGAACTTGCGGAAAT
>JAUWHQ010000072.1 GCA_030605805.1 Methanosarcinales archaeon
TGACCTCAAGATTCGCGCTCGAGATCTCCTGCTTTCTGATACGCTCGATCTCGTGCTCTGCAGATGCCACCTTCTCACCAGTGATCCGCTCGCCTCTGCGCTTTGCCGCATCAATGATCGATGTCACCTCTGCGTCCTGTTCTGCAGCGATTGCAGAGACTTCGTCCCGTGCACTCTTCAGGATATCCTCAACAACGTTTTCCAGCCCCATGATCACATGAGCAGCATGATCGCAATAACGAAGCCGAAGATCACGATCGTCTCCGGAATAACGGTCATGATCAGACCCTTACCAAAGAGTTCCTCTTTCTCGGTAAATGCTCCGACCGCGGCAGAACCGATATCCTTCTCTGCAAGACCCGAGCCAAGACCCGCAAGTCCGACTGCAAGTCCTGCGCCGATCGCGATCAAGCCTGCCTGATTTGCTGCCAGCTGTTCAACTGTTGTCTGTGCTATATCTACTGGTATTGTCATTTTTATTCCTCTGTGTATATTCTCTTGTATCCGAATGGATCGTATATTCTGCCCCCGCCTTCGTAGAACTTGGTAAAGAATTCCACGTACTGCAACCTGAGTGCGTGCAGTCCAGGGGCGATTATGCTCAGTGCGGTATTGAGCGCATGTCCAAGTATGAATATGATCGCTGCGACGACAATGAAGAGCCCACCGCTATCGAACATCATTCCTGACATGGTATTGATCGCTGTTGCGATACCGATCGATGATAGCCCGACCGCAAGCAGCCTTGAGTACGAAAGGATGTTGCTCAGGATGGATGGTATCTCAATAATAGCGGTACCGCCCTCTCCTGCGATTAGCATGATGACTGCAAGCGCGAATATGACTGCACCCGGCAGCATGCTTGATACAGTCCCAATCATTCCGAACAGGAGGAGGAAGATGCCGAGTTGCAGCACCATCCAGCCGCCTTTTTCGAGTATCGCCGCTTTCATGCCGTGTTTCGCAAGTACATTGCGGAATCCCGCGATAAACCCTATGTTGATATGTATCACGCCGATGATCAGGGTCAGGACCAGCAGGGTGGTGACGAGGTGTGTTCTGTGAATCGGGTATGTGATCATCTCGCCGCCCAGACCCGACACGATATCGACGGTGTGCCATCCTGGAATCAATCCCGGATGCCCGTGAGTGCCCGCGAGCGGGAATCCAAGAAATTCACCGTATAATATCCCGAAAATTAGCGTAACTATGTTACAGTAGATCAGGACGGTGAAGAGCGAGTTCCACCCTTCTCCATGCAGTTTTGACCTTCCATAGAACGATATTGCAAGTAATATTAATGCATACCCAATATCTCCAAGGATCAATCCATAAAAGAGCGGGAATGCGATGAATACAAGAGCAGTCGGATCGATCTCATGATATCTCGGGCGGGCATAGAGATTCATGACCGCTTCCATCGGTTTCACGATCTTCGGATTGTCGTATTCGATCGGGACATTTGAGTCGTCAGCCTTATCACCTTCATCACCCCCATCAGCCCCAACAGTCGCCCTATCGGATCGTGTGACGTGAACCCGATTATCGGTCGCCTCTTCGACCCTTGATTTCAATGTCTCAAACTCGTCATCCGGAACCCAGCCATCGATTGCGAAGGCGTGCTCGGACGTCGCAAAGAAGAGTGGTGCCTCCTTCTTCTGGGTCTCGATGGAGAGTAACTCCTCGCTTGCAAGAATAAACTCCTCATACTGCGCTTTGACCGAATCGATCTCGGAAGCGAGGGATTTGAGATCTTTCACAAACATGTCGCGCCGGGTTTCGAGTTCATTCAAAAGTTCATCGGGTACACCCGACATCGCGGGTATCTTAACCTCGTTGAAGAGGGCATCGCTTAGCAGTTTGGCAACCACGTCAGCGTGTTTAGCCGGAACAAATAGCACGATGGTCCCTGTGTCACCGGCATACAACCAGTAATCAGTGGTAATCCTGCTTATTCCGGCTTCGATCTCTGCATCCTTCTTGATCGTGCCAGCAAAGACATGGAGCGTTTCATATCCGGAGCAAAGATCAAAGTTCACAGGAATTCCCGAAAAAACTCTGATTTCGTGTATGTTTGTCTCTGCGTCCTTTATCTTCGCCTCGATCTCTGATTTTTTCTTCAGTTTTTCCGAAACCGCGGACTCGAGTTCATCGAGTTTCTCTTCGAGTTCGGACGACACCGCTTCAGCGCTGGTTGGCTTGATGTACGGTTTTTTGATGCCGAGGAAGCTTGCGATCGAGCGCAGTTTGAGCAGTCTCTTTGAGTCCTGTTCCACGCCGGCAAGTGGTTTGCCGATGCTGAAATACTCCTCACCGGTATACTCCTCGATATGTACGACATGCAGATCGTGCAGGACTCCGATGGTTGGTTCAAGGACATCCTTGTGACCAACGAACAGCACCCTACTCATCTGCTTCGGCTTTAGCATGAACTGTCCTCTCAAATTCTGCGAGTAAAAAATCAACTGCGGCGTCGATCCTGCCAGATGCAGCATCCTTCAGTGCTTTTGCATCGACCTCCCCCCGGCGAATGATCGTTTCCCGCTCCTCGGATATCCTACCTTTTTCGGCATTCATCAGGCGGTCGGCATGATCCTTTGCGCGCTCTTCAGCGATGCTTAAAATCTCACGCGCCTCTGCTTTCGCATCGGCGATCGCTTTCCGCCGGTCTTCGTATCCCTGCGCGATCATCGCCTTGGCATCGGATTCCGCCTGTTTGATCCGTTCAAGGATTCCGCTTTCACTCATCGATTTCCTCACTGGTATGTGTACATTGATAAATGCTTCGTTTCAGATGTTTGTCTGCTCAAGGAACACAGCCTTAAATTCATCGCAGATCGCAGTCAATTTAACAAGCGCGCTGCGCACCGCCTGTATCGGATCCACGCCGCTTGTGCGCACATACATGATCGGCTCGCTGATGCCGAGATATTTGATATCATAGCTCGCGATCTCGACCGCATCATCGTCCAGAAGGATGGATTTCAGCAGGTGTAACAGGGTGTGCGTCTCGCCTGCGATCTCCATCTCCAGTTCGGTATCTGTTTTATTCAGGATCTTTAGATTCATCCGGATACATACTCCATGTCTTTACCATTGCCTTGTAGTGCAGTATTGAAGTATCTTATGCTTCAAGGTTACGCTTCAATATCGTTCGTTTCGGTGGCAATGATGCTGATGGCTGGACCGGAAGGATCGCAATTGGCATGCAAGTGCTCACACCGGACGGATCATCGTGTTTTAGTCACTCTATTGCCGGACTCGGCGTCGCTGACGTCCAATGTCTGAGAATCAATTGCCCCGATCAGCCGCCGCAACACTTCATCCACCCCGTACCCGGTCTCTGTCGAGATCCGGTACTCCCATTCGCCATGAAAGTCAGCGAGATCGCACTTGTTCGCCGCAACAATGACCGGGATTGCGAGTGTCTTCTCGAGCTCACGCTGCATATTGGTCTGATCAGTGAGCGGATAGCCGCAGTGCTCGGACGGGTCGATCAAGAGCAGAACCACATCGCCAACGTGTTTTAGCGCAGTTATCGCCTGCAATTCGATGCTGTTACGGTCATGGAGCGGGCGATCAAGGAGACCTGGCGTATCCACGACCTGATACCGCTTTTTATCACGCACGAAATGCCCGATGTATATTCCTTTCGTCGTGAACGGATACGTGGCGATCTCGGGTTTCGCGTCGGTCACCCGCCTCACAAAACTCGATTTGCCGACGTTCGGATAGCCAGCAACCACGATCGTCGGCGTATCGGATATATCGGGCAGTTTCCTGAGAATGTTTCGCGCATCGTTTAGAAAATGCAAGTCTTTGTCCACTTCATGCACGATTGAGGATATCCTGGCATAAGCCTGTTTCCGCACACGAACCGAGTCGTCGGATTTTATCGTTCGCACGGATTCACGCGCAATCGACCTGACCTTCTCGCCTGCCCAGTGCACGGATGCGAGCGACATCCTGAGCCGGTCGATTCCGACGACGATATCGGTCAGTTCAGAGTAAAAGGGGGAGAGTTCATCGAAATTCGGGAAATCGTGCACTGTTTTCAGCAGACGAGTCGATAGGACGTCTGACATCGTCTGGATCATCGATTTCTGGATGTTAACAACCCGTCCTTTCCCTGACCTGGCAGGGCGCAGGGCGCGCCGAAACGCCTGATCAAGGAGCTCGTCTGCGGTCGGGACGGTGCGTAATCGTTCGTAGATCATGTTAACCCACCCTCTGGATGATTAAACTCTTCTGTCAAACCCTCTTTTATCTCCTGTTCCATTTTACGTACGAGTTTCTTTCTTTCCTCTTTCGAGAGGTCATAAAACTTACGATTCCTGTATATGGCGATTTCATCATCTCCTTTTCATAACCTGTTCTACCAGCAGCATAAAATAGTAATCGAACCATGGGGTCTGCAATGGTGAAAGTTGGCGTACACGTATCCATCGCGGGCTCGATAGACCTGGCTGTTGACAGGGCGCAGAAACTGGGCTGCGACACGTTCCAGATGTTCACGAGAAACCCGAGGGGCTGGCGGTTCAAGGATCTCGCCCCTGAACAGGCAGATAAGTTCATAACAAAGATCAAGAGGTCAGGTATCTACCCGCCGGT
Source organism: Methanosarcinales archaeon (assembly GCA_030605805.1). Classification (GTDB taxonomy): domain Archaea; phylum Halobacteriota; class Methanosarcinia; order Methanosarcinales; family Methanogasteraceae; genus Methanogaster_D. The sequence goes on from JAUWHQ010000072.1 coordinate 4,612, forward strand.
CGTCCATGCACCGTATCTACCGAATCTGGCATCGCCAAAGGAGGATGTCTACAGCCGCTCGGTCGATGCGCTCGCAAACGAGATTGCACGGTGCAAGCAGCTCCATGTTCCGTATCTTGTGACCCATCTCGGAAGTCACCTTGGAACAGGCATGGAAAGGGGATTCGAGCGCATAATATCGGCTGTGAATACGGCACTTGCTGTGGTCGGCGAGAACGATTCTACGAATGATTATATGATGCTTTTGCTTGAGAACACGGCTGGCACAAAGAACAGCATGGGCGGGCGTTTCGAGGACATCGGGAGGATCATCGGCGGTGCTGTGCGCGACGATCTGGTCGGGGTCTGCTTCGACACATGCCATGCATTCGCTGCCGGCTACGAACTCCGGACTGTCGATGCGCTCGATGCGACGATGGCTCGGTTCGATGAGGTTATCGGGCTTGACCGGCTGAAACTCGTCCATCTGAACGACTCGAAGGGCGGCTTAAACTCGGGGCTTGACCGGCATGAGCACATCGGCATGGGTTACATCAGAGAAGACGGATTTCGGGTTGTGCTGCACCACGATATCCTCAAAAAGCTCCCGATGATACTCGAAACTCCTGTTGATGACCGGAGGGATGATGTGGGGAATATTCAGATGGTACGGATGCTTGCTATGGACTGATGTGGGCGGATACATCGAATTGTGACCGCCGGGAGGGTTGATATCTGATATATATCATACATCATTGCACGATGGCATAAGGGGTTTGGAGGTAGCTCCGGCGAATATATGTGCAGGTCTCAAACGCTAATGCTACGAATAGCACAAATGACACGAATGCGGTAGTTGTTTCCATATAAATTCGTGTCATTCATCCGATTCGTGAAATTCGTGATGAAATCGTTCCGTATGGAAAAATACCCGCCTCCGAAACAAGGGTTAGAAATGCTAAAATTCCAAATTACACTCATGGAGTGGGATAGCAAAAAAATAAAAGAGCATCCCCCGAAGGGGATTCACACGCTTCAAATCAGCTTCTTGATCGGGTGGTTCGGATCCAGTACCGTAAGCCCGAGTTCCTCTGCGTTCTCAGCAACCATGATATCGATCATCGCAGCAGCAGGTGCGACCATCGTCGCATTCTCAATCGGTCCGTACAGATAGTAATCCGCACCGCCAATTCCAGCGATCAGGTTGGTTCCGATGTCAACAGGAGCCCACACGTCGCGGTGTTCCTTCTTATACGTCTTCATCCAGTCCCATGCGGACGCGGAGTTGTGATAACCTGCGCCAACAGGAAGCCCGAGCCTTGCCTTGACAGCAACGCCTGCACGAACATTAGCGCCTGCGCCTGCTCCGAGCGGCATCGCAGCAACGTCGATTAAGGGCTTCGTGATGCCGCATTCCTCTGCGATATCGAGCATGCCCTTCTCAACACCTGCGCCGCCGATCTCAAGGATCTCTACCTTTCCCTTGACACCTGCCTCGGTTGCATTGAACGCGAGAACGATCGCTGCTGTGAGATCAGACTCTGTTAGCGCCGCAACTTCATCCTCGTGGATACTCGCGTTGATCGAATTGTGTATGCCGCGGTCCGCAACACCGATCTCGGTTGCGTACTTGACACCATAAGCCCGAACATCGCCTGCCGAAGAGTCGATTAGGAACGGCTCATCATACCCGTCCACGAACCAGTCGATGTACTTCTTCATTGCCTCATTCGTCTCTGCAACGATCTGGTTGCAGTGTGGGTTGCCGGTGATGTCACTGACCTCTTCTGCTGCCGTCCAGAGGGTGTCAGCAGCGTTCTTATCGAACTCTCCTTTGTCCTCATCCGTTACGATCTTGTGCCTGTTATAAAACATCGAACCGAAGAGTACGGTTGGATATTCTCCTGGCTGACCTCCTATCGTTGTGCCTCCCAAATCGAAGACTTTCTGTTCTTTATCAAATCTGAACATATCAATACCTCAAATCATCCCAGTCAGGATTGCATACGATAATACTATCACAATCCCTGTAGTTATTCCGTAGAGTATGCCGATATCCCTACCAACCTTCTTTCCGATCCGCTGATGTATCTCGGAATTTACGAACTCAACCTTCTCATCGATCGCGTCGAGCCTTCGCAGAACCTCGCTGTAATCAGCCCTGTCAACGACGACGTGTGGAACGATGATCTGTCCTTCTTCTGCCATATTTCATCACCTCTTACATCCACAACAACGGTAACAGAACCAGTATGAGGGCGAACAATATGCCTGCTGCGACACCGATCGGTGCGCCTGCGGTGAAGCCCGAATCCAGTTTCTGGTTACGTGCGATCAACTGTGCACGGCGTCGTATGCTCTCAACAGCGATCTCAAACGGTTCCATGTATGGCTCAATCACCATCGGGGTACCGACTCCATACGTGATCTCCTCAGCGGGAGCCGCTTCAGTTGCCTCTTCGGAGACCTCTTCTGCGACTTCTTCGGTTTCGGGGGTTTCTTCAATCTTTTCCTCTTCTGGCATATCATGCACCTCCTAATACGAAGCTGAGAGCTCCTCTCGCCATTATCGTAAGGCTGAGAAGGATCAGCGTTATCGTGAGACCGATCATGATTCCCTCGATCTTGGCGGCATAGACACCTGCTGCAAACTTGTTCAGGTTGCCTGTGGCAATCATCGCGGCTTCGATCTCCTTGATCCGTGCGCGGACTGTCACAACCTCGGCAGCCATCGGTCTGAATCCTGCGATCTCTTCTTCGCCGCCACCTTCCTCCATCTTGATCAACATCGGCTCAACATCGAGTGCTCCGGGATCCTTTGCAACGCATGCCTTGATGGCTGCTGATATCTTGCCCTCGTCCTCGGTATCGATTAAGTCGACGACCTCGACGATCTGCTCCTGGAACCGCTTTATCGCGTCATCATCCAGGTTCTGGATGAAGGGGATTGCTCCTACCGATCCGATGATCCGTCCATCCTGGTCAATTCCGCTCTGGTGGAACGCTATTATCGCCTGTCCCGTGATGTGACCCTTGACCTCCATTCCGGTCACGATCAGGAACCTGATGTTTGGGTTCGATACGATGTTTGCGACCAGCTTCTCGATTCCGATGTTCTCGGTCTTGCACGGTCCTGTGATCGATGCGCCTGCCCCGATCGGGAAGTCACTCATGTGCGATCCACATGTGGCGACTGCGACGCAATTTTCGGGGTTTCCTGCATCAAACTCACCAGGAAGCGGGGGCCATGGATCACTTGTAGCTACTTTTGCCATTTAGATCCCTCCGTTCATTGCAAGTATTGCCATCATTGCCATGAATGCGATTATGAGTCCGATGATCAGACCGTAGAACAGGTTCGCATACACTCCTGCGATCTTCGAGGTCTCTTCTCGTCCCGGATATGTGTTCAACAGTTCTTTATCAGGTTCGAGCGAGTTCATCAGATCGTCGGCAACACCTTCGATTATGTCCAGTTGTGCCTGAATCGGAACGAGTGAGAACATGATCAGGTCCTCTCTCTCCTCGGCAACGACTCCTGACATCGGGTCAAGGAGTATATGGTACTCAGGTACTATTCTTGCGACATCCATCTACATCGCCCCCGGCGGAAGTAGTCCGGTTCCGACATAGCCTGCGCCTGCGTCGCGCTTGACCAGTCTCACGAACCCCATGAAGTTCGCGTACCAGATGGCAAGTCCTATGACGATTGAGATTATTCCCGCAATTGGGTTAATAGTCGCTATCGAACAGACTCCTGCTATCGTCATTCCGATCGCGCCTACCGAGTATGCGTGGACCAGCGTCCGATCCTGCGTCTCGTCAGGTCCGAGACTGGCATTGAACGGATGCAGGATGCCAAGCGCACCAAGAATGAAAACAGGTGCGATGTATCCGGTTGTAATGACCTTCTCACTGATCACTGCAAAGTCCATGCTTCCCGCGATCATGACAGCAAGCCCGGTCATCACGAGCACGCCAGCGCCTGCAATCTCCATGAGGCACCGCTCCATCACCGGAATGTTCAGTTTGATGACCTTGTTTGCGAGTGTTCCGACGATAAATCCGATCACAAGCGCAACCACCAGACCAACGATCGGTCCAACGTAGGGTACTCCGATGATCGCTCCTAATGCAAGCCCGAACATCGCTGATATGAGACCCATTCCAAGAGCAAGCATTCCGATCGATGGAACACCTGTACCGATACCGTAGCTGCATACCCTGCGCACAGCATCAGCGCCCATTTTGGTCGCAAAGACCGCGCCGATTCCTGCAAGGAATATGAGATATGGTATTCCTGCGTCTGCTGCGATGCCTGCTATATAGATTCCGACGAGTCCTACCACGATGCCCTTGGTATCGACCTGATTCGCGGTTTCCGTAGATACCGCTTCGCCTCCTGCTGCTACTGACATATCATGCACCTCCTGCAAGCATTGCTGCACTCGGGATTATTACTGCGATGATTCCGCAGAGAAGCGATGCAACAAAGCACGCAACAATCGCCTTTGGCACTCGCTTAAACTTCGGATCATGGAATCCCTCGATCGTTCCCTGGATGTTGTATGACGGCAAAACCGCATTCACCACAAAGATCCCTATCGCAAATATGCTTGAGATCGCAGGATCAGCATTCACCCACATCAACATGCAGTATATGAGCGATCCTCCGAGACCTCCGAGAAGACCTCCGATTGCGCCGCTCACGAAGCATACCGTTGGCAAGCCCTGTCCGACTGTTCCTGCCGCGACATACGGCGCCTGCGGGTCTTTTGTGATTGGGTCGTAGTCTCTCTTCGCTGAAGCCGGTGGCACGCCCACACCATAGATGTAGACCCAGTTTCCGACAAGCATCGTTACTGAGATCATGATCATCGCACCGACTGCGCCTGTTGCGCATATCAGGGCAATCTGTGACATACCTACTTCGGCACCTCCTGCTGACATAACCATATACATGTAGCCTGCAGCAAGAAGCCCTGTAAGTCCTGAACCAGCAGCGAGCTGCACGGTTCCTGTTCCGATACCGGTTGCCTGCGCCATAGCGGCAGGAGCGCCTCCCACCGGCACAAAGTGAACACCGACCGCGATACAGAGACCACCGATGATGATTCCTATAATCGATGGCAAGTTCCCTGCAAGCATTCCCATAATAGTAACATCAGTCATGCTTCTATATCTCCTGCATATTCCGGATACGGTCCGTATTTCTTCCTGGCATAAGTCTCGATCTGCCGGTTGTAGATGACCAGCGCAAGAACAATTACCAATCCCACGAGAACAGCACCCCATCCATTGAGGACTTCTGCGAATGCTGTTGATCGCCAGTTGTCAAGGAATACTACCATCCCGAAAGCAACGCCTGTTGCAGGTCCTCCGAACTTCGAGCAGAACCATGCGTTGTCCATCGATGACCTGACGCCTGCCTCTGCAAACCGGGTGATGTTACCCGAATCGGCAGCGTTCAGCCCAGATCCGAACTTGAAGTCCTGGAACTCTCTCTCCGCACCGTAATGTACGTCACCTGTGGATGATCCGATCGCACCGACACAGAGTCCCCAGATCAGTGCAATCACCGGGAACGGGAACGGATGTCCGATCAGGGTCTGCTCCCATAAGACGTACGACAGACCGACGATGCAGAACGTCGCGATGTATGCGTGTCCCATCAGCGAAAGGATCTGGTTACGCAATACATCAAGATACACATACTGGTTAAACCGGGTCTGACTTGCGTTTCTTCCCAGATATGCTGTTGTTGAGAAGACGCCGTTTAAAAGTGCCGCAACGAATGCGCCGATTGCGATTGCAAGAAGCGGCGATGCACTCATCACTGACTCGCTCATCAGCATCATGGCAACGCCTGCGCCAACGGCACAGTACATCGCGTTTGATGGTGGTTCACCAGAAATAGCTTTGTTGAATATTCTGTGCGGATAGCCAACCTGCGCAGCCAGCTGGACCTGCGAATTCGGATTGCTCTGTGATCCGATGTCTGATTCGAGGTCCTCGCTGCATCCTGCCACAGTGGCTGCCGCACCCATGAGGGCGACAAGCCCCATACCCATTGCGGGTTCCATTCAATTCCTCCTATGTTTTTATTGGTTGTGACATATCCCTATTGATAGGTCGTGACCTTATTGGTCGAATGGTTGCGGATTACTATCAGAAGGGATATTATAAACCTTTCGAGGATGGGACTGTGGTCAACCGTTATGACGCCGGTGTAGACATTATTTTCATCATAACTATCGGTTTTATCGTGTTAAGTCACTCGAGGACAGGATCACCAAACCCCGACCGCACCAAAACTTTTTACTGTTTACTACGACAGATGCACAACTGGCAGAATGAAAGAGGTATAAACATGAAGATAGGTTTTATTGGTGCGGGCATGATCGGCGAAGCGCTGATCAGAGGTGTGCTTGCCGCAAATCTCACCCGGAGCGACCGGATTTTTGCAAGCGATGTGGACAGCGACCATCTACAGATGTTGCATTCCGAACTCGGGATCAATACCTCCGTAAGTAACATCGATACCGTGGATAATGCGGAAGTCATCGTTCTTGCGGTAAAGCCCCAGATCATTGACACGGTTCTGCAATCGATCAACGAGAGGATCACAGGCGAGCATTTGGTCATCTCGGTTGCGGCAGGGACGCTCATCAGAACGATCGAAGAGGATCTACCAGCCGGCGCGCATCTGGTCAGGGTGATGCCAAATATCGCATGCACGGTCAGACAGGCGATCTCTGCGATCTGTGCGGGCAGCAATGCCACAGAATCGGATGTAAAGACCGCACGCACGATCTTCGGATCGGTCGGGAGAGTCGTTGCCGTGCCTGAGTCGATGATGGACGCCGTCACCGGGCTCTCTGGGAGCGGACCTGCGTTTGTGTTCCAGATCATTGAGGCACTGGCAGACGGCGGGGTGCACGAGGGACTCCCCCGGGACATCGCGCTCGAACTTGCCGCGCAGACCGTGCTTGGCGCGGCTGCCATGGTTCTTGTGACCGGGGAGCATCCGGGCGCACTGAAGGACATGGTCACGTCGCCAGCCGGCACCACGATAAGGGGCTTACGTGCGCTTGAAGAGCAGGGGGTTCGCGCCGGGATGATGGCTGCCGTGATCGCAGCGACACGGCGGTCAAGGGAACTTGGATGAGCGTCAGGTCATTGTGACCGTTGTCCGCGCAAATGGCTACAAGCGCCCTGTACCATCGTTTGATCGGGCGCTTCGCGGGTATATCTAAAAAACGAGATCAGGTACTGCTGGCATTTTCTTGCTATATCCGCGGCTCTTGAAAATCTCAAAGCTCACATAACGACGGTTCGATCTCGCATACCTTGCCAGTCATATCTTCTCGATGCCATAGAATCGCTTGTAATTCTCTATCGCGCGCAGTCCCTGATCAGGATACCTGTCCAACAAAAAATCCAGGAATTCGTCCCTTGATACGCAATCCTTTGTGAACTCGAGGAGTTCGCGTGCCAGCCTCTGCGATTTCCGGTTTCCAGCCGGAATTTCAAATGATAGGCAAAGATCATACATCGAAAAGCATGTCCTCCGCAGAATTGGCGAGATCGACCCTATCAGAACGCCATCATCGAGTTCGATGTACGCCGGGACGCCCGCCTTGTGTATGCGACCTGGATCGGTCAATCCGTCGAAATCGTGATACGAATGCAGTTCAAGATAGATCTCCGGCTTTATCTCCACGATTGCGGCGATCACGTCCCTACCATAGCTTCCGTAGTCGTAGTACCGGTCGTCAAGGGTGCTTATGTAAGCACGGTCTGTGAGCTTTGGTATGATTATGAGTGTCCCTGTGCCCGGAGCATCCAGCGATTCGAGTATCGAGGAGGTATATCTCCATTCATCGCCGTGCAACCCTCCGATGAACAGCCGTTTCGGGTCGCCGTTACCGAGTGTGATTCGTCTTACCATACGTCATCCTGCCGTCCGCTTTTGCATATCACTCATCATTCACTCATAATCGTTCGTGTTTTGATGGATATGATAGGTATCTATGTTGTTTGCGTACGCTTCTCCCTAACGCTAACGCCTACGAAAACAACAAATCTCATTATACAGAAGACCAAAGTGACTTATGATCATCATGGCAAGAGAAGTGGCAATCATAGGAATCGGGTGCACGGCGTTCGGAGAATTCTGGGACAGGTCGTTTCGTGATATCATCGTGGAGGCTGGCATTGCAGCGATCGAGGATGCAGGCGTGCAGGGAGAGGAGATCGACGAACTCTTTGTCGGGAACATGAGCGCGGGCAGGTTCGTGGAGCAGGAGCACATCTCCTCGCTGATCGCTGATTACGCGGGTCTTGCATCCATGCATGTACCGTCCACGCGCGTGGAGGCTGCGTGCGCATCCGGCGGGCTCGCTCTTCGGATGGGCGCGCTTGCGATCGCATCAGGGCACGCTGATATTGCGGTCGTGGCTGGTGTGGAGAAGATGACTGATGTGAGTGTGCAGGCGGCAACCGACATGCTCGCAGCAGCGGCTGACCGTGAGTGGGAGGGTTTTGCCGGCGCAACATTCCCCGGACTCTATGCGATGATCGCACGCAGGCATATACACGAATACGGGACCACGTCAGAGCAACTCGCATCCGTGGCGGTGAAGAACCATCACAATGCAACGATGAACCCGAAGGCGCAGTACCAAAACGAGATAACCGTCGAGGCGGTGCTGCGATCGGCTATGATCGCTGATCCGCTACATATACTCGACTGCTCACCGCTCACGGACGGCGCCGCTGCTGTGGTGCTTGCACCGGCAGATATTGCAAGAAAGTACACCGACACACCGATCCGCATCAGAGCAACCGCGCAGGCGTCCGACACCATTACCCTGCATGATCGGTCTGACATCACCACGCTTGCCGCAACGACGGCGGCTGCATCCCGTGCGTACAAAATGGCCGGGATGACCGCAAAAGACATCGATTTCGCGGAGGTGCATGACTGCTTCACGATAGCAGAGATATGCGCGATCGAGGATCTCGGATTTTTTGAGAAGGGAACCGGCGGGGCTGTGACCGAGGACGGGGTAACAG
>JAUWHQ010000185.1 GCA_030605805.1 Methanosarcinales archaeon
TCAAATAACGTCGTCTGGTTTGCGTCCGACCTGAAATACCGCATCAGATGATCCGGATCGTCTTTCACGAGATCAAGACTCGTCTTCCGCGTCTCTTCGCTCAACTCCGCAGTCATGTCCAGCACCTCGCCCTCTGCACCCACCCGGTCGCAGCAGATCCCGAGATGCGGCTCGCAGACGAACCGCTCTACATCCGAAGATAGCCAGTGGTACCGCCGAGCATAGCGATCCTCGTTGTTCATCCCCTGCTGCACCACCGCCCAGTCGCCCTTCTCTGTGAAGATGAAGCAGTGGTGGTACAACTGGTATCCGTCCTGAACGCACGTATTATCGACCTTTGCAGACATCCTGCTCGAATATACCAGCTCATTCACCGTGTCGTCCGAAAGCGAGAATGCCGCCGACTCTGATATCGCTCTGATCTCATCAGGCGTCTTTCTCGATGTCCTCCCCTTCCCGCCGGCAACAGCGATTCCCATCTCCTCCGGATCGATCGCCACTTTTAGCGCGCCGCAGGTCGTGGTCGTCGTGCCTGACGAGTGCCAGTCGAATCCGAGCACGCACGAGAACGCCTGGAACCAGTACGGGTCCGCGATCCGGTGCAGGAACTCGTCTGTCCCGTACTCGTAGATGATGATCTTCGTTATCTCGCGTGAGAGCCCGACCATCCTCTGAAACAGCCACCTCGGCGCACGACCGCCGTGCAGCGGCAGGTTCACTGTGCCGGTCTTCATCGGCGTGCTCTCAGATGGTGGGTGCTGTAATTGAAGGCAACCGTCCCGATGACCATGCAGATCGCAATCATGGATGCGATCTTGTCGACGCCGGTTTCCGTCCCATGCGCCAGCAGGTAGATCACGCCGCCGCATATCAGCACCAGAACCAGTGATACCACAGCCGCCGCGATACCACCGCCGACCAGCGCTCCGATACGGTCTGCGCCCCGCTCCCCGAAGAATGCCGTGCCAAGCACGAAGACGATTGCAAACGCCATCAGCAGTACTGGCAGTGGGACCGGATTTTTGCCTTCTACGAAGAGGTTGATCACGCCGAAAGTGGCTGAAACCATTCCGAACGCGATTACGATCGATATCCCAAGCGATCTTATGAATTTATTCTGTGTCCATTGCATTTGAAAACCACCCTTTTCAGGCGACGTTGCGCCTTTGTTTTATCTGTTTTATCAGATACTCAAACTTTCTACATAATCCTATCGTTGTGTAGTTGGCAACCAACAATCTCGCCACCAAAGCGTCCGAAACGTTGCCCCAAGCCATATACTTGTGTGTCGATGATCCAACGCTTTCCAACGTGCTCAAGATAGACTATTGCAATTATAATATATAAGTTTTGTAGTCGAAAAGGGGTTTTGGATGGGTATGGAGATGAAGGGAGGAGGTTGCTGTGAAGGATGTAAACACACACGGCAAATGAAATGGGGTACGATGTATTGACCCCTTCCAGATACGTTCTTTCAGTTCCTTGAGGAATTCTCGCATAACTCATCCGTTTCATCATGTCAGAACCCATACCCCGGCTCCTCCGTATTCGCTTCTATCTGTTCTCTCATCCATTTACACGTTTTCTTTCCCAGAGCAAGCCATGTTTCACCCCAATCTCCTCTGCATCCCGACAAGCAGCCGCTTCACAGCATCAGGAAGCTGCCCCCGCTGGAGCGCCTTCGTATGGGCTGGCGAGATCATATTCATGACCGCGGTCATCATCGGATCAGATCGCATCATCCCATCCATCAGCTTGCGCACATAGACCGATGTTCTGATCTGCATCCCGATCTCTCTCTGCCATCTCGACTCATACTCCTCGATATCGCATCTGCCGTTCACAACTCCCGCCGCGGTCTCGCCCGCAATCTTTCCTGCGACCATCGCAGTCGGTATCCCGCCGCCGTTTGTTGCGATCAGATGTCCTGCAGCATCACCCGCGATCATGACGTTTCCTGCACACGTCTTCCGGAGTGCGCCGCCGACCGGAACCATTCCCGCGATAACTGATGTAACCTTTCCCCCCTCAAGTTTCTTGCTTGCAATCGGATGCTCCTCTATGAAACGGTGCAGATAATCCCGAAACGTAACACCGGGCTCGCACATCGCTTTCCTGATCCCCATCCCTACATTTGCAGAAGTCCCACTGTGTGGCACGATCCATGCATACCCACCCGGCACAAAGTTTCTGCCAAAGTACATCTCAATAGCCTCGTTGTCGATCTCAACTCCGGTCATGTCATAAGCTATAGCGTGAGCGACTCCCATCGGATCGTCCTCGACTCCGGGAAGCCCTGCGGCTTTTGCCACGAACGAACCCGGACCGTCCGCGCCGATGATCGCATCAGCGCTGATGGTGTGGCTGCCCCACATTCCAGCGATCTCGACCGATCTGCCGTCGATCGCGGTAACTCTCGTTCCGATGCGGAGATCTGCACCTGCTCTGACCGCTCTTTCTGCGAGATACTGGTCAAAACGCTTCCGATCGAGTACATCAGCCTCCACGCCAAACTCTTTGGTATCGCCAGTCGGTGCGATGAACCGCTGGTACCTGGTCTCTGTGTATGCGCAGCTCGCCGGGTACCCGAATGTATCAGGGAGATCCGCATCAGGCATCAGTTCCTCGAGTTCATCGTACTTCGGAAGAAAGCCCGCGCACTGCACAGGCGTGCCGATCGTCTTTCTCCTGTCGATTAAGAGGACGCTGCATTCTTCTGCTGCGTATCTTGCCGCGGTTGTGCCGCATGGTCCTGCGCCGATGATTGCGACGTCGTAGTGGGAGTCAGAGTTCATTTCAGGTCACCTCTCGTCTTCTATCTTTGTCTCTTTGCCGTATTGTCGCATATTCTCTTCATATTTTCTATATGCAGGACTTGCAACTGCCCCCGGGTCTCGTGCCAACATATCCCGTCACAGTTGTCCGGAACCGTAAGTTTTTTTGGTAGGTGGTATGGACCTTGCAGTAACGTTTAAGTATGTTACCGACCCGTTGCTGTGATATGCCATTTCGTGCCATTATCTACTATTTGATCCCCTGGCATAACATATTCATCAAACGTGAATACATGACCGGAGGTACGGGAGGACGGAGATGAGGTTGGCAGCACTGGTTTCGGGTGGCAAGGACGGCTTGTATGCGGCGTATCTTGCCGGCAAGATGGGTGAGGGCGAGATCAGCGTCGTGGTTGCGATAAAATCGCTCAATCCCGAGTCCTACATGTACCACGTCCCGAACATCGACCTTGTCGAGCTTCAGGCAGAGACGATGCGGCTTCCCCTGATCTTCAGAGAGACCCTGGGGGTGAAGGAAGAGGAGCTTTCCGACCTGAAGGCTGCTTTAGCAGAAGCAAAAACCAGATACGGCGTGGAAGGCGTCGTTTCAGGAGCGATATACTCCAATTACCAGAAGAAGCGGATTGACAGTATCTGTGACGAACTCGGTCTGAGGAGTCTCTCGCCGCTCTGGAAGAGAAACCCCAAGGAACTCTGGAATGAGATGTTTGAGGCAGGGTTCGAGGTGCTGATCTCGGCTGTAGCCGCTTACGGGCTCACAGAGGATTGGCTCGGCAGGGTGATGGACAGAGAGGCTTTTGAGGAACTGTGCGATCTCCACGGCACCTGTTATGTCTGCACCGG
>JAUWHQ010000039.1 GCA_030605805.1 Methanosarcinales archaeon
CTTTACAGAGACCGAGCCTGGCGGAGAGGTCGTGGAACGGACTTGAAATAGACTTGAGCGGTAAAGTGGTGCCCAGACCACACCCCCTGCGGCTCATGGCAGCTACGCAGGGCGGTGTTCCAGTTCACGCAGAAAAACGCCCGCAGTCATGGTGTCGCCCATCCCGACCGTGGTTACCGGACTTTCGCACCGGAGTGATGGTGCAACGCAGACTACGTAGCCGTTCAATTGCAGATGCACGCCGCTGCCGATCCGCTCTCCATGAAAATACTCCTGCACCATCGAGCATTCGCGAACCCCTGCATTGCTCGGCGGCAGATCCCTGATTGCGGCGTGTGCTGATGCGATATCCGCGTGTCCGGATATGGCGAGCGCACCAGACGCCGACGCGCCGAAGTTCAGTGCGTCAATCTCGGATCGCGCACCCATGTATGCCGGATCAAAGACGCTCACGATAAAATCTCCGGTGTGGATGCATAGTCTCGATATTCCGAGCTCGTCGATCGATTGAACCGACCTTTCGATGATGTTTCTCGCTGAAATATTTGTATCATCCCCCAGAAACTCCTCTTCGTTCATGCCGATGCTGTCCACGATATCAGAGAGGCTGGAGATCATAAAATCGGTGATGCCGCTGTCAAGAAAGTCTCCCATTTCAAAATGGATCCGCAAATCCGGATTTACTGATTTCCAACGTTTCAAATGCTCAAGAATCGGCTGCAAACAGTCGATGTACGTGGATCCGTCAGGATACGTATCGCGAAGCAGATGGAAGCCTGAGATCAATGCCCCGTCCATTTCTTTGATGTGCGCAAGAGAATAATCCCGAAACGCGTCATCCAGGTATAGAGAGCTGTTTTTAGGATCGTAGGTCGCTATGATACGGTTGTTGTTCGGCGCAATGATCGTTCTGCCGCAGAGTGTGACCTTATCTCCCTTCTTGAAGTCGAAGACGTGGTGCAGGGCGTCCTCCTCGCAGCTAACAGCGTCACCCGGCTTTAACAGGACGATCTTCCCATTTTTGTAAACCGGAATCCGTATCGTATCCCCTGAGAAGAGATCAACCTGTCTTCTTGACGGACACGCCACATTCGGGATCACCAGCGATGCACTGAGGTTGGACAGGACGTTCGCAGCGATCCCCGCGTTTCCACCCAGACGCAGCACCGGTTCTTTCTTCATCAGAGGCAAGAGCACAGGTTCAGGGATGGCATCAGGCGTCTCGACCAGAAACTCACCCCCGTTTCCTTTTTCCATGCATCTCAGAAGAAGAGCAAGAAGATCGCTGATGTTGCCGATCCGGTTTGGCGGATCTCCGATCAGATGTTCGATTTTAGCGCCGAGACTGTTTCTCTCGATATAATCGGTGATCTTAGCCCCGTTGATGGCACATACCGAGTCGATATTAACGTTGCAGCAGCAGAGCACCCTCATAGAGATACCCCGTTCTCGAGGTCCAGCGTGCAGCCTGCGCCCTGCCCGATCCCTTCGTCGATGCGCACATCCAGTCGGCTGACATCAAGGTCGCTGGTTTCGATCATGCGGGCAAGTTCGCCTGCGACATACATGCACAGGCTCTCGGCACTCGTTGAATCGATGGGAATAAAGGCGATATCCTCGATCGGGAGCTGGTATCTCTTCTCGCCGATATCGATGACCACACTGTCTTCGTTCTTCGTGATGCGGATGCGAGGGTCGTTTTCTGCGACGATGATGTGGTGATCGAGCCGGCTGCATATCTGTGCAACCATCTCCTTCAGCAGTTCGAAATCGATGATGAACTCGCCGGTTCGTTTCCCGTGCACCCGCACGTTCACTGCATACGTATGCCCGTGCAGCCGCCCACACTTCGGATGATGTGGTATCAGGTGACATGCGGAGAATCTGAGTTTTGCCATCCAGCCGTCGAGTTCAATCCACAAAACATCACCTTCGTGCGACTTGTGCTACTTATGCTACTTATGGTATTCTAACGCGTGCGATCAGGTCAGAATCTTCTTGATCTTCTCTGCCGCCTTGTCAAGTTCCACAAGAACAAGTCCAAGACCTGCATCGGGTGGTGTAAGCACCACAACCAGCGCCTTTGGTCCAGCCCCGACCGCAACCAGCTTTCCATCGTTCGATTCAACGATCAGCCGATCCGGCACCCCCCTTTCCAGCTCGGTGGACGCAGTTTCCGCAGCACCAAGCATCGTTGCGGACATGGCGGCGAATACCTCCTCATCGCCATGTGACATGCGCGATGCTATGAGCAGTCCATCCCGACTCGCAATCACACTTGATTCGATCTCTCCGGTGTTTATGAGATCTGATAAAACCTTGTCGAGCATTTCAGGTATATTCATGATCACTTCCCCGTTAAATCAAAGCGTATAACACATTCCCCTGTTTTTTCGTAATTGTCTGCATCCTTGCGTCCGCCTTTGACATTCTGACTGAGTATATTCTGTATCAGGCAGGTTGCAAGAATGCCGACCGGACAGACCCTTGTCGGGGGAATGCCGATCTTCTCACGCATACCTTTTCCAAGATGGTGCTTGCAGTTCAGTGTTGTCAGCGTCAATATATCATCTTCGAGCGTCACCTTCACATCATCGGCACTCACGCCACGTTCGAATAACAACTGCAACTTCTCGATATCGGTAAGATCGGTCAGGTCAGTACCGGCTGCAAGGTATTCGATGATATTTTTTCCGTATGCGTGGGATAGATTCCGGATGATCGCCTTATAGCCATCCCCAAACATCTTCTGAGCGGACACCATGAACCCCCTTGAGATAATCATCTCCGACTCGATGAAACGATCGGTAGATCTTTGTATCTCGTCAGTCGATTCCACTACCATACATGTTATTCTGGTATTTTATAATACATAACGGTTTCGTTGGGCGGGGCTTTGGGACGAAATTCCCGTATACCCCAGCCCGGCAGCCAGTGCGGCACCACATTGCACATGATTTCGGGGATTCCCCACTCTTCGGATATCGTGCCCCACACAGGGGAGTGGCTTGGTAACCCCAAAAACCCTCCCGGAGATAACAGTAAATTATTTATCCCTTTGAGGTATAACTCTTTTAGTGGAGGAAGTAAGGGGGCGTATCTACTTGAATAATCGGAAATCAATCAACGGAAACGTTGCGGTGCTCTGCGCCGTGCTGATCGGAATCACGAACATCTACGTAGCACCGATCTATGACGGTACATCCGGTTTTATGGTGCTGTTCGTGCTGATGGTGCTCACAGGGCTTGCCGTGCCAGCCATATACATGATTCCGAGCCGCGCGGTCAAGTTTGCAGCATACATCTTCCTTGGTTTTTCCGCATACTGGGCTGTGGGCGCTGCAATGAATCTTGTGCATACCGGAGAACTTTTTGACTCATTCCAGTTCCTGCCGATGGTTATCTTTGCCATGGCAAATGCCATCGTCATTCTCATCGCAATCGTAGATTCACCACGGTATGGATATGGATTTGCAGGGATGGGGCTTGCGGTCATGATATATAACGTCACAAGAACCTGGAATCTGGACTATGTTGGCGGTAAACCGGATATGCTGCTATTAACGTTCGTTCTGTGCTCATTGATACCATTGCTGTGGTGTTATCTGCTTGCAGGCACTGTAAGGAGTCTTAGATTCTCTGCTGCCAATCGATTCTATGCAACATTGAAGGCAGGAATCCTGACGCTTTCTGTGTTTATCATACTCGCTACAACGATTGCGATCAGTCAACTTCCGATCATCGACGAACTATCCGAGGTAGGCGAATTTCTCTCGATAACCAGCGGAGATCTCCTCATACTCTGCTGGTACTACCTCTTATCGCACGTTGTCTTTGTTATGGTCGTTTTCTTTGCAAACCACCTGGTGTTGAATGCGTTTGACATTGAAAAGACGATCACAGAGGATGGGACGGTCATATATCGCAGATTGGCAGCCGAAGATGACGAAGAGACGGAAGAAGGATCAGAAAATCCATACAACTCAATAGTGAAGGAGATGAAGAACTTCCAGAGCGAATTCAAGAAGGGGAAGTTGAATCGACTGGCGTGTGTGCAGGAAGTTGGCAAATTCAGGAATGAACTGGATTTACTCGTCTCAAAGTATGATTACGGATCAAGAGACGATGCAGAAGAACGGTTGCATCAAATAGAGAGGAATGTGGAGTTTTCATTCAAATAAATGCTGACAACAGACGACTATCTCCAGATCCTTGAGACATGCACGATCAAAGGACACGATGACGCCATTATACGGGCGCTGCGGTACATCGATCTTGGTTATCCGATCATGCTGTACGGTCCTCCGGGTAACGGGAAAACAACGATCGCAGAACATCTTTTGACGTATCTCGGTGGCGGAAAGGATACATTCTACGAGATTGAGGGCACAGAGGGGATGAACGAGTACCATATCATCGGCGGCTTTCATCCGCTCTCGATGTCTGGCAACTCGGCGCTTGCAGAGCAGTTCGTGTACAAGTACGGAATCGTCGCGCGAGCGATCTTCGACCATAAAAACCTCTTGATCGACGAGTTCACGCGTGCGCCGAGTTCTGCGTACTCAGGTCTCTTTCTGCTGCTGTCGCTCGGCAAACTGCCGCTCGAATACAAGGAAACGACCCTTGTGAAGCCTGATAACTGGGTATTGATCACGACCACGAATTTCGGGGACGAAGGGACTTATCGGCTCAGCAATGCGCTGAAAAGGCGGTTTGTCCCGATAGACATCGGCTATCCGAGCAGTTCCACCGAGAGAACGCTGCTTGCTTCAATCACGCCCGATCTCGATGAAAAGGTGATCGAAGGTATACTTACGTTCGCAGAGGAGACCAGAGCGATCTGGAAGAAGGATCGTGGGATTCCGCAGGGATTATCTACCGACGGAGTCATCAGAATGGCTCGGTACTGCGAGCTTTCCATGAAACAGGGCTCAGATCATGTCAGCGCGTTCATGGATGCCGCATTTCACCAGAGCACGGTCATTGCGGACGAGACCGACCCGCATTCACTGCACCGGGTGCAGGAACTGGTGATCTCGGTCGGAGACGCGCTGTGAGATGAGAGACAACGATGCACCTCAACAATGTAGTAGACGACTCCACGGACGATCTCGTGGCTGACACACTGACATACTGCGCACAATTCCTTGAAAAGCGTAAACCCCGAATTTACCGAAAGATAATCGACAATTGCAGGAATATCGGTAGTGATGTACTCAAAAGAGATTATTATGTCCCCCCGTCACTCGAACGGATGAAATACCAGCCGTACGACGGCGCTGGCATCATCGCTGTCAACCGCACGCAGCAGGAGTTCTGCACACGGGGACGGCAGATGGATGCGGTCATCGGAAGATCGAGGGCGCGGAGCAAGCCGGCGCTGCATCTTGCGGTCCTGCTCGATAACTCGGACCAGATGACTGCGTGGGCAAGAACCCGGATGCTCGGGCGCGAGGTGCCTGGCAAGGACGCACCATCAGCGTTTGCAAAGATCGCCACGATCGCGCTGCTCGAGAAGACCTGCGATGCAAAGACCAGATCGCTCATCACCTTCGGATCCGATATCAAGGCAGATATCAATATTCATGGCGACCTCGATTACGGGACATTGCTTGCGGCAAACGGCGCCGGATGCTGCAGGCTCGATCTTGCGCTTGCATCGCTGCTCCGTATGAGATGGGATCTTCTGAAGGGTGAGCGGCAGCTGATCATACTGACAGGCATGCCCCCTGCGACCGGCACCGGCGTGCTGCTCGACGAGATCGGCGTACAGGAGGCGAGTCTGTTATACATGCGGCGGATGGTCCAAAAAGGCGTACGGATCCTGTATCTCCCAATACTCACGCAGACCGGGCTTATCGATACAAGAATCGGGGCGTATACGAGCCGAACCTTTGCCCATCGCATCAACGAGCTTGGAATCACTGTTTCGGTGATCGGAGGTGCAGATGCTTTCGTACATGCACTGCGTGGCGGTATCAAGCAGATGCTTCAACTGAGGGTCTGAATTTTGGGACGCTGGTATCCGCACAGTCACTTTCCTGATTCTGATGGATTCTGTGGTTTCCGATCTTTGCGCCCTTGCGTCACTCACGTCTTTCTCGTTCCTCTGATCTAACGTAAGGTCGCAAAGTTGAGAGAGACGCAAAGTTGAGAGAGATACGCCCGCGTTTTTTCACATACGCGAGGAAGCTACCGATGGCGACCATCGGAAAACATCAGAACTCGGAAGTTTTATCAGTCATCGTTTTAATCGAAAAGATGTAAGGAGATGACCATGCAGGACGCACTTCCAAAGGAATATGATCATCACGCAGTCGAGCAGAAATGGCGATCTGAGATCGATCAGAACATCTATCGGTTCGACTGGGAATCTGACAAGCCACAGTACATCATTGATACACCGCCTCCGTATCCTACAGGGGATTTGCATATCGGAAATTCGTTGAACTGGTGTTATATTGATTTTGTGGCAAGATATAAAAGAATGCGGGGTTATAACGTGATGTTCCCGCAGGGGTGGGACTGCCACGGCTTGCCGACCGAGGTCAAGGTCGAGGAGACTCACGGGATCACCAGACACCAGATCCCGCGGGCAGAGTTTCGGAAACTGTGCATGGAACTGACCGCAAAGAACATCACGAAGATGAAGGCGACCATGCAGCTGCTTGGTTTTTCCATTGACTGGAACTGCGAATATGTAACGATGGATCCGGCATATTACGGAAACACACAGAGATCGTTTGTCAGGATGTATGCAGGCGGCATGGTCTACCAGCGCGACGGTCCTGTGAACTGGTGTCCGAGATGCGGGACCGCAATCGCATTCGCAGAGGTCGAATACGATGACCGCGATGCCACGCTGAACTACCTCTACTTCGGGAACCGGGATATAACGATTGCGACCACCAGACCCGAACTGCTTGCCGCATGTGTTGCGGTTGCGGTGCATCCTGATGACGAGCGGTTTTTACATCACATTGGCGGCACGGTCGGGGTGCCGCTCTTTGATTACGAAGTACCTGTGATCGCTGATGCGGAGGTTGATCCTGACTTTGGCACCGGTGTCGTCATGATCTGCACGTTTGGGGACAAGCAGGACGTGCGATGGTGGATCGAGCACGATCTCCCGCTCCGCATGGCGATTGACCGCAACGGAATGATGACCGGGATCGCAGGGAAATATGCGGGATTGAGCATCGCCGATTGCAAGGAAGCGATCACGGCAGACCTTGAATCAGAGGGGATTTTATACAAGCAGGAGCCACTCCCGCAGAACGTCGGGATGTGCTGGCGGTGCGGCACCCCGATCGAGATCCTCTCAGAGAAGCAGTGGTATGTCAGGGTCGATCAGGACGAGATCCTGCGAACCGCGGACATGACCGAGTGGGTGCCGCCGCACATGAAGATACGGCTTGAGAACTGGACACGGAGCATGGAATGGGACTGGTGCATATCCCGCCAGAGGCTCTTTGCAACCCCGATCCCGGTCTGGTACTGCAAGCGGTGCGGGGCTGCGCGGGTGGCAGATGAGGAATGGCTGCCCGTCGATCCGGCAGAGACGAATCCTCCCGAGGAAACCACGTGTGAGTGCGGCTCAACCGAGTTTGTGCCCGAGGAAGACGTGCTCGACACATGGATGGACTCCTCACTCTCGGCGATGTCGGTTGCAGGCTGGCTATTCGGGCGCTCGCCTG
>JAUWHQ010000174.1 GCA_030605805.1 Methanosarcinales archaeon
TGAGACTGAAATTCGAGGCGGATCATGAAGCGTGAAAAAGAGATTAAACAATTTGTAAAGGATCGATATGCCAAGATTGCATCAAATGGGGATTCTTGTTGTCCGGGTTGTACCTGCAACACCGATCTTGTTGAACAGGCAAAGTCGATAGGATACTCGGAGGAAGAAATCAGAAATGTCCCGGAGGGGGCTGTGATGGGGCTTGGGTGTGGCAACCCGACAGCACTGGCAGAATTAAAAGCAGGTGAAACCGTTTTAGACCTTGGTTCTGGCGGGGGCGTGGATGTTTTTCTTGCAGCCCAAAAAGTCGGTGAGAACGGGAACGCTATCGGCGTGGATATGACGGCTGAGATGCTTGAAAAGGCAAGAGAGAACGCGAGGTTAGGCAACTACAAGAACGTTGAGTTCAGGGCAGGCGAAATAGAGAACTTACCTGTTGAGGACAACTCTATTGACGTTGTCATAAGTAATTGCGTCGTCAATCTCTCACCGGATAAATTAGCCACCTACAAGGAGGTATTCAGGGCTTTGAAGCCGAATGGCAGGGTTCTCATATCCGATCTGGTAACTAAAGGAGAACTCCCTGAGGATGTCAGGCAGAGCTCCGAAGCCTGGGCATGCTGTATCGCCGGAGCTATGGAAAAACAAGAATATCTGAACACGATTACGAAAGCGGGTTTCCGAGATGTTACGATCGTCGCCGAACACCCTTTTTGCGAGCCTGGAATGGACGACAGACTTGCAGGGAAGATCATCAGTATTCAAGTGAGAGCATATAAATGAGGTGATACAATGGTAGGCGAATGTAGTTGCTGTGCTCCCCGGGATGTGAAGCGGACGCTTGTAACTATCGGGGATGCCACCATAGGTCTTGCAAAGCTGGACCGGGTCTTTGAAGAGTTGTACAATACTGGAAAGAGTCCCGACGATGTCGATGGTGAAGAGATCGTAGATCTGGCATCGTTTTACAATTATATTCCAGCGGATTCGGTCGGGGTGAAGACGTACGCAGAGAAGACAGCACATCTCGGGATCTGGTTCAAGAAGGCGGCTGGCGTGCTGCTCATCGTATTTGGGCTGTATTATCTTCTGCCATGGGTTTCTTTTTCATAGTTCTCGCCCCGGTTCTTCATATCCGGCGTCTATTCCCTGCCCGAGCCGGATTGATGCGTGCTCGATTGTGATCCGGTACTCCGGAATGGCGGACCTGCGCTGCGCGGTGTCGATGCTCTCGTCCTCTCGATGTAGCAGTGCTCTCTTCAGGATGTACCCGAATGGGGTTTCATCCGGTCGCTGTTCGTTGTGGTTGTGGGGGTTGTGGTTGTTCATGTTCTTCGCTTCCTTTGTTTGGACTGGTCGATTGATCGACCTATCTGATGTTACAAGTGTAATCAATAATACTTAAACCTCTCGATTAATCGAAAAGTGTTATGATGAAACATAAAACTCCGTGAGCCACACCTGACTGGCGCAAGCATGTCTGGTCAACAGGCAGATGCGATGCAGGATATATCAATGTGCACCAGATGAGCGGCATAACCTGCGTGGCAACATCCGTGCCCCGGGCACACCCGATCCTTACGCGGAACACATTTAAATCAGAACAGGACTCATGAACAATTGCATGTTCGATCAGGAATATCAACTCTCATATTTCAAAGATAACGGATTCCTACGCAAAGAGTGCCCGAAATGTGGCGAGCACTTCTGGACAAAAAACGAGGAACAGGAGACCTGCGGCGACGCATCATGCGATGAGTATACATTCATAGGAGACCCGGCGTTCTCAAAGAGCTATGATCTTACAGAGATGCGTGAGGCGTTCCTCTCTTTCTTCGAGGCGAACGATCACACACGAATCGGCAGGTATCCGGTGATCGCACGCTGGCGCGACGACATTTACCTAACCATCGCCTCGATCGCCGATTTTCAGCCGTTTGTCACATCAGGGGTCGTGCCTCCGCCGGCAAACCCGCTATGTATCTCGCAGCCGTGCATCCGGCTTGATGATCTGGATTCTGTTGGCAAAAGCGGCAGGCATCTCACGAATTTTGAGATGATGGCGCATCACGCCTTTAATGATCCGGATCATGAGATATACTGGAAGGATGAGACCGTGGAGTACTGCGACCGCCTGTTAGCCAAACTCGGGCTGCTCAGCGACGTTACATACAAAGAGGAGCCATGGGCTGGCGGCGGCAACGCAGGTCCATGTCTTGAGGTGATCGTTGACGGTCTCGAACTCGCGACCCTTGTATTCATGGACATGCGCGAGAGCAGGGACGGCGAGATCACGATCAAGGGAAAGCAGTACGTTAAAATGGATAATTCCATTGTGGATACCGGGTACGGGCTTGAGCGGTTCGTATGGGCATCGCAGGGGTCTCCAACGATATATGATGCGGTATTTCCGGATATCGTGAACAAAATTATGGAATATGCAGGAATCGAACATTCGCTTCACGATCCCGAATATGCAGAGGTGCTTGCGCAGAACGCACGCCTGTCAGGCAGGTTTGATCTGGGCACGACCACAGATCTCGATCAACTGCGAAATTCAGTGGCAAATGAGATCGGGATCAGCGTGGAAAGGCTTAAATCTATCATAGAGCCGGTTGAGAAGGTGTACGCCATCGTCGATCACTCTCGCTGCCTTGCGTTCATGCTCGGTGACGGAATCGTCCCATCAAACGTTAAAGCAGGCTACCTTGCAAGACTGGTTATCAGAAGGATGTTGCGCCTGATGGATGCGGCAGAACTTGATATTTCAATTTCAGAGCTGGTTGAGATGCAGATAAACCGGATCAACGATCCCGCGTATGCGCACCGGCTGCAAACCGTCAGAGAGATCCTTGATCTTGAGGAGACGAAGTACCGACAGGTAGTTTCAAAAGGCAGGCGGCTTATCGAGCGTTCGGTCAGAAAAATGGAGTCCGCAGGAGTAATTCCAACATCGCAGTTGATCGAGTGGTATGATACGCACGGCATCCCGCCTGAGATCGCAAAGGAAGTGGCGGATGCGGAAAAGACCGCCATCGATCTCCCTGACAACTTCTATTCGATGGTTGCAAGCACTCACACCGCTGCGCCGGCTGAGGCTGAAGGAGAGGAAATACCATATCACGACAGGATACAACTTGTTCCGCCGACAAAACTCCTGTTTTATGATGAACCGGATAACGTGTCGTTTGAGGCGGTGGTGCTCGATGTGTGCGATAATCACATCATCCTTGACCAGACGCTCTTCTATCCGGAAGGCGGCGGGCAGCCGGCTGATCACGGCGTAATATCCACATCGGACGTTGTTCTGCATGTGATTGATGTGCAGTCGGTGTCAGGGGTCGTTCTCCATGAGATTGCCGAACCGGAGGGTGATGCGGTCCAGCCAGTGCGAAAAGGGGATATGGTCAGCGGCAGGATCGACTCGAAACGCAGGTTAGCACATGCTCAGCACCATACAGCCACGCACATCGTGAATCACTGTGCAAAGATCGTTCTCGGGGATCATATCTGGCAGACCGGTGCGCAAAAGTCGGAAACAAAAGCCCGCCTGGATGTGACGCATTTCAAGCGCATCACTGACCATGAATTCCTCGAGATCGAGCAACTCGCAAATGAGGAGGTTGCAAGGAATCTACGCGTGCATACCGGATGGATGGACCGGGTAGACGCGGAGAAGGAGTACGGTTTTGGTCTGTATCAGGGCGGCGTTCCGCCTGGCAGGGATATCAGGGTCGTCCGTGTCGGCGGTGATGTGGAGGCGTGCGCAGGGACGCACCTGCCGTACACCGGCATGGTTGGGCAGATCAAACTGCTGCACACCGAGCGGATACAGGACGGTGTCGAGCGAATCGAGTTTGCCGCAGGCAGCGCAGCCGTGCTCGCCTCGCAGGAGCGGGACCGCATACTGAAACAGGCGTGCTCGATCCTCAGGGTGCCGCCTGAGAAACTCGCAAGTACCGCAAACAGGTTCTTTACCGAATGGAAGGAGCTTTCAAAGCAAAATACCCGCTTGAAAGAGGAACTCGCCTCTGCACTCGTGGGTAACATGGTTGCAGGCGCCAGGTCAGCCGGCAACATCAGGGTCACGTCATATATCAGTTCCCATGCGGACATGCAGGAATTAATCAAGATCGCAGGGAGCTTGCGTGAGATCCCTGACCTGGTCGCGCTCGTAGGCAGCACCAGCGACGGCGGGAAGGTCGTGGTCTCGGTCGGCAGGGATGCACAGGCGAGCGGACTTGATGCCAGTGCGATCGTGCGCAGGATATGTGGGAAACTCGGCGGAAGCGGCGGCGGAAAGCCAGGAATGGCGCAGGGCGGCGGTCCTGATGCGAGCAAGCTGGGCGAGGCGTTTGAGGAGGCGGTCGGATCGATCGCTTTGCGCGATTGAGGGGTTGGGCTCGGAAGAATGTCTGGCGTTCCATGCGATTTCAGGTTCTCTATCAAATTTCAGAATGATATGATATTACGGTGCCCGCAGCCGTAGAACCAGATACACTCATGTGTAGGATCAACCCATGCAACACATTCAACGTGCACTTTCGTCGATACGAACGATACAAATCTCACAAATAGTGCGGATGCCCTGTGGATAGGGATTACCTGTGCAGAAAAGACCTGAATTTTTAGACGTGGGTTTGGACATCATCTGATCTATAGGGGTGCCTAACAAAAGCGAAATTATTTCGGGAAATCACAGCGACTCGAAGCCGCCCAAACCAGTATACCTTGAGCACTTCTGTCAGGCATGACCAAGCACTCCCTGCCAGACCACACATTTCATCTCACAAAAGAATAGACTCTTCTTTGCCTTTGGAATGACCGGAACATCCGAATTGAAGCGGAACCGCGTCATTTCGGAAGGGAAACCATGCCGCGTCAGAGTAAACTGATAAACCCCTGTCGCATCGACACATTCTTATTGCATGACATTCATTTATGATAATAATACAAACTAATAATAAAAACAGGAGTAACAAAAATGGATAACTTATTATATCTTGCACCTGCTGCCGGAATTATCAGTCTGGTATTTGCAGGTCTGTTCGCACGTCTCGTCCTGAAGCAGCCGACTGGTACGAAGGAGATGCAGGAGATCGCATCGGCGATTCAGGAGGGTGCGATGGCGTATCTGAACCGGCAGTATAAAACGGTCGCGATCGTTGCGATCATACTGGCTGCTGCGATCTTTGTCCTGCTTGATGACGGAACAAAGATTGCGGCAGGGTTCCTCGCCGGTGCGGTAGCATCTGCTGCCGCGGGATATATCGGCATGAACGTCTCGGTTCGCGCAAACGTTAGAACCGCGAATGCCGCAAAAGGCGGAGTTGAGAAAGCACTCACCCTTGCATTCAGGGGCGGCGCGGTGACCGGGCTTGCCGTGGTCGGTCTTGCACTGCTCGGCACCAGCGGGTTCTACATATTATTCGGAGGGGTTCCGGAGAATGCCCACCTGATCATCGGTTTTGCGTTTGGTGCGAGCCTGATCAGCCTCTTTGCACGGGTCGGAGGCGGCATCTACACAAAGGCGGCGGATGTCGGGGCGGATCTCGTCGGCAAGGTGGAAGCAGGCATCCCTGAGGACGATCCGAGAAATGCGGCAGTGATCGCTGATAACGTCGGGGACAACGTAGGGGATTGCGCGGGAATGGGTGCAGACCTCTTCGAGACGTATGTTGTGACCGCGCTTGCCGCAATGCTTCTTGGTGCGATCGTGATCGACAAGTACCCAAACGCTGTCACATACCCACTGATGCTCGGAGCGGCTGCGATCGTAGCCTCGATCATCGCGGTCTTCTGTGTCAGGCTCGGCAAGGATGGGAAGATCATGCGTGCGCTGTACAAGGGTGTTGCAGCCGCCGCATTGATCAGCATAGTGGCGTTCTATTTCATCACCGACATGCTGATGGATGGCGATATCAGATTCTTTTATGCGACATTAGTCGGGATCGTGATCATGGTTTTGATCGTGATCATCACCGAATACTACACATCAGTCAATTTCAGACCCGTAAAGACAGTTGCTCGTGCATCAGAGACCGGCGCAGGCACAAACATCATCTCGGGGCTGGCTGTCGGTCTTGAAAGCACTGTAATGCCAGTGATCGTGATCTGTGCCGGTATACTGGTCTCATTCATCGTGGTTGGTGGAATAGAGGATGCAGCCATCGGCGTGTACGGTATCGCTCTGGCGGCAATCGCGATGCTCTCGACGACAGGGATCATCGTTGCACTCGATTCGTACGGACCGATCACAGACAACGCAGGGGGCATCGCAGAGATGGCTGCGCTTCCATCGAGCACCAGGGATGTGACCGATCAACTCGATGCCGTCGGAAACACCACGAAAGCGGTGACCAAAGGTTATGCGGTCGGATCAGCCGCTCTCGGAGCGCTCGCACTCTTTGCGGATTACAGGCACCAGGTGGGTCTTGTTGACGCTGGTGCGCTCGGTCTTGATAACCCAGTGGTGTTAGTCGGGCTCTTCATCGGCGGGCTCCTCCCGTTCCTCTTCAGTGCTGTTACGATGAATGCGGTCAGTAAAGCCGCTTTCGAGATCGTGGAAGAAGTGCGAAGGCAGTTTCGGGAGATTCCAGGTATCATGGAAGGAACCACAAAACCGGAGTACGGGAAGGCTGTGGATATCGTGACAAAGGCTGCTATCAGGGAAATGGTGATTCCGGGCATTCTTGCGATCGGTGTGCCGTTTGCTGTCGGCATCGTGCTTGGTCCGGTTGCGCTCGGCGGGCTGCTGATCGGGATCATCGTTGTCGGGCTCTTAATGGCGCTATTCATGGCAAACAGCGGCGCTGCATGGGACAACGCAAAGAAACTGATCGAGGACGGTGCACATGGCGGCAAGGGCTCTGACGCACACAAGGCGGCAGTAGTCGGCGACACCGTTGGCGATCCGTTCAAGGACACCTCAGGACCAGCGTTAAACCCGTTGATCAAGGTGGTGAACATCATCGCGATACTCTTCGCCGGGCTCTTCATGCGAGGCGGGCTGAT
>JAUWHQ010000157.1 GCA_030605805.1 Methanosarcinales archaeon
GATAGAGAAACTTCTCCTTAAGCTCATCCTTCATCAGTTTGAACGCGGATTTCTCATCTGGCGTTGCAACCTTTGTCTTGCACCTCTTTCTCATCTCAAAGAAGCCGTCAGGGAAAAGACCCTCCTTCACGCTGACCACGATCATGTCGCCGGTCGATTTCTCGATGAACCTGTAGTTGTAGTTCTCTATTGTGAGATTCATGATATTGGTCCCTTCCGGAAGCTCGACCGTGACGTCATCGCTTGAATTCAGGATGTACTCAAACGTCTCGGTGTGCCCGTCGGACGGGTGTGCGCTGACAATCTCCAGATCACCGCGTGCCGGAACTCCGCCCCACGCCAAAAACGCGGTCTGGCTCGCCTTAAACGCTGCTGCAACGCACGGGCAGATATGTCCATGTGCTGCACCCACATCATCCAGCGAGATGTCCAGAAGTTCTCCTTCGTCATAGATCCGGAGCGTCAGGTCTGTGAACTCTTCTGCAGCGACAATCTCGATCCATCCCGCCACATTCGGGTGCGGCGTAAGCGCACTGCCATCGTAGGCATAAGTCAGGTTCTCAAGCAAACCCGGAATCTTCTTCCCGGTGAAGTACCCTTCGCTTACCATCAGCGGGACGACGATCGGGTCCGTGGCGTTCTCGACGATCGGTCTTAACGTGAATTCAGGGTGAAGCGTCTCGTTGTGGTGGATAAATGCGGCTTCTGTGCCGCTAAGCGCAATTACCGGATCGCTCCAGTACGCAAGCTTCAATCGTGCCTGACCTGCAAGCGATGACGTGCTGTTCACCCATCCGGCGAAGTTATCCTCCTCATCGGTCCCGTGTGCGACGAGAACGAGCGTCTCGTCTTCCGGATTCGCGACCATGTCAGCCGTGCGATCTGCCATAATCCCTGCCACAAGCCAGTGGTCATCCATCGCACCGGTGAGGACGATCTCTGCATCGGTATCGACCGGCACAAGTTCCTCTTCCTCTCCCGGGTGCCCCATCGCTCGCATAACCCCGCCAGCCTCAATCTCAACCGGCACACGAGATATCACGTATCGATCGCCCTTTAAAACGATCGTCCGCTCCATCTCCACACCCTCGACAACGACGCGCTCAACTGTCATCGTAAGTGTCTCCCGGAGCCCGAGCACGTACTCAATCTCCTCAATGTGGCTGCTGTGCGATGAAATAAAGAGCGGTACCGCGATGATTTTCGTGACACCGGCATCATCGAGTCTCTCGACAGCATCACCTATCGTCTCATTCGGTACAAACTCGAGGAATCCGAGTTCGACCGGATATGGTAGATCTACTTCATCGGTCGCATTCCGCACAGGGCTGCACCAGCTCTCGCTCGGGCTGCCGTGTGCGATGACAAGGATCCCGATTTTCTCATCGGTCTCCTCATTCTTATCAACTCCGGCAACGAGAGGTGCGATCGATGAGAAGAAGATCGCCACCATCGCAAGCACTGCCAGAGTCCTTCCAGTCTTGTTAAACGCTGTATCTTTCATATTATACCTCCTTTTTGGTGTATCTCTATGGAGAATTAGGTTTATAAATAATATACCCTAACAAAGTTAGGCTTTTTTGAAAATACCTAATAATCCGGATCAATATGGGAAATACCGCCACATCCAGACTGCGGGTCGGTTGCGTGACCTGCGGAAGCTGTATCGGCGGGATATCGGCTGGCTCCATGAGAGTCCGATATGTATGGGGTGAAATATCTCAAAAAACATTCCGATCCCCTGTGTCGCTGTAATATTTATATCCAGAAACCCCCACTTTATGAACATGACCGAGACAACAGATGTGAAAGTGCCGATGGAAGCATCACCAAAGACAGCCGACCAGATCGATTATAGCCCCACCGATCTGATGGGCATGATAACATCACTGAACAACCAGATCACGACGCTTCGGATGCAGAACAGCGAGTTTCAGGCGCGGCTGCTCGAAGCGATGACTGCCAATAAAAGTCTTCAGCAACAGTTGCTGGCTCTCAAGAAACACATCGAGGACTCTACAAAACCGCCGCTCTTCCTTGCAAGCGTTCTCGAGGTGAGTGAGGGGGAGGCGTTGATCAGGCAGCACGGGAACAATCAGGAATGGCTGATCGAACGCGGCGAGCATGAGCTGGATGTCGGGATGCGTGTTGCAGTGAACAACGACCTGAAGATCATACGCACGCTTCCGACGTCGCTTGACGAGCGTGCGCTGGTCATGGAGATGAGTGAGGACCCGGGCATCGAATACGAGATGGTCGGCGGGCTTGCAGAGCAGATTCAGGATGTGAGGGAGACTGTGGAACTGCCCCTGACATCGCCCGAACTCTTCAGTTCGGTTGGCGTCGAGCCCCCGCGTGGCGTACTCCTCTATGGCGAGCCCGGCACCGGAAAGACGCTGCTTGCAAAGGCGGTGGCGCACCATGCCAGCGCCACGTTTATCAAGATGTCTGGTTCGGAGCTGGTGCACAAGTTCATAGGCGAGGGCGCAAGCCTCGTGCGGGATGTCTTCCAGCTCGCACGGGAAAAAGCCCCGACCATCCTCTTCATCGATGAGATCGACGCTGTCGGCGCAAGGCGCACGCACGATGGCACGGTCGGGTCAGGCGAGGTGAACCGCACCATGACCCAGATCCTGACTGAACTGGACGGCTTCGGGGACCGGGGCAACGTGCGGGTGATGGCAGCGACCAACCGCATCGATCTCCTGGATCCTGCGCTGCTCAGACCGGGCAGGTTTGACCGGTTAATCGAGATCCCGCCGCCGGACGAGGACGGAAGGATGCAGATTCTTTTGATCCACACGAAAGCGATGTCGCTTGCAGATGATGTCGATCTCCCTGCTCTTGCCGCGGAGACCGAGGGTGCGACCGGCGCGGACCTCAAGATCCTTGCAACCGAAGCCGGCATGAATGCGATACGAGAGCGGCGGCATATTGTCTCGATGGACGATTTCGGACATGCGCTGGACAAGATGATGGTCGAGGACGAGCTCGAGCCGCACGGGATGTTTGTGTGATGAAACCTGGGGCTATGCTCCGGGTTTCGTGATCCATAGCCACGCTGTGTGATTCGTATCCGCCTATGCCTGACAAGAAGTCTTATGCGCAGTCTATGAGTGGAGCCAGGTGGATGTGATTTAGCATATCTCTTCAATTGAAGTACGACTGTATTAACAGGACGAGATAACCGTTGAACCCTGAAAAGAGGGGAATTAAGAGGTTATCGTCCATCTTGTTAGCCAGCGTCTCGACAACGGTTGCTGTACCTGCCATGACAAAAACCGCAAGCCAGTTGGATAGAAAGATCGCTCCGATGACAACGTCCACTATGAACTCGGCAGCGCAGCCCTCGACCGCCCTGTCCGTCAATCCGGGAATCCATGTTCTCCCAAAGGCTTTTCCGAAAATCGCAGCCGATGCATCCCCGAAAGTCGTCATAAGGATTGCAGCCGATGCGATTTCTTCTGAGAAGACTGAAATTGCGATGATGCACCCCATCGTAAAGAATACGTGACCGCCGAGTCTGCCAGCCTCCTTTTCCCTGAAAAGATCGTGAACAATGGGCAGTTTCTTACCCCACTCGATTCTAAAGTACTCGATCTCGAGTATCGCGATCAGGTACACCGTTAGCAGCAAAAGTATCGTTTGCTGCCCGAATGCGTGATAAATTAGCACTATTAAGACCGAGGTTAGATGTACCGCCTTTCTCTTGAGTTCGTGGATCAGATCACCGCTCATCAGAGTCTCACTTCCGTTGCAAACCTTGTGCAAATCCGGTTACAGCATCCGAATGTGCTTATTTACTTATGAGCCCCAACCACTTAATGATGGCTCATCTGTTCAGGAAAGCATCCTTGTCTCTGCCATTTCGGTTTTTAATATTTGGAAAAACATAATATGTTGATCAGGCACGTGGTGGTGCAACCGCCCCTCCCAACCACAATCTTAATAACCTGAAACCCGCATCAACACATCAGTATAGATCAGTATGCGTCACCCACGCATCCCTAACGGGCCGATAGATCAGGGGTAGATTGCTTCCTTGGCATGGAAGAGGCCTCGGGTTCGATTCCCGATCGGTCCATCTCTGACACCTGACATCGATCCGCGCGGGGGTTGCCCAGCCAGGTCAAAGGCGATGGGTTTAGGGCCCATTCTCGCAGGAGTTCGTGGGTTCGAATCCCACCCCCCGCATCGAAAGAGTCGTTATACATGACAGATGAGAGTCAAGCACCATGAATCAGGTAAAGGCTGCATGTTTAATCATCGCTGTCGCGGTGCTGGCGGTTGCGTATGCCGGATGCATCACCAACTCACCTGATCTGTCAAGCCCATCACATCCACCCGATTTGCCGCCAGCGCAACTGCAACAGAACGCGTCAGAGATCGCTCCGGCAGAGATTCTTGGTATGGAGCGGATGGTGGTCTCCACCGGACCTGATGCGATGCAGCGGTCAAAACAGCGGCATATAGGCGATATCGAGAACATCGAAGATGTCGCGATCATCCATTATAGTGGGGATGGCAGGATGCTAACGCTCTGGACGACTTCATACCGTAGCGAGGCACTTGCGAGCAGCGAGACTGATAAGATGGTTACCGGTATGCGCAGATTCGGCGGTGATTGGGCGTCCACACTCGAAGAGATCAATGTTGCCGGGAAGACGGTGTACCGGATTGAGCCTGATGGCGTGCCACAGTACTTCTGGTCTGACGGACGGTGGATGTTCTATTTCATAGCGCATAATGTCACGTCTGACGAGATTCCACTGATTATCGGAGCGATTCCGTGATGGCGGATCCGCAGAAACCATATCCGACAAACCTCTGTTTCTCATCCAGATTGGCAAGAATGAACCGGTCTGACTCGCTGTATGCGACATTCTTTGAACCTGTTAGCGTTACAACGCAACTGCTGCCTGCCGCCGCATGATCCACATATTCTCCGTCTACCATGATTCCTTCGACGCGCAACGGCGCTGTCTGAAGCCCCACAAAGAGATGGAGCATATCTCCGACTGAGATACGTTTTGCAAACTTTGAGAGCGTGCAGTTTAGCGTGAAATCCGTGGTTACAGCATCAATATTCGAGATTACAAATCCACGTTCCACATCCTTTGGCTGGACGTTTTTTAGAGCCAGCCCGACCCTGGCGCCAGCAGGTGCGCTCTTCGCATCGACATCGTGCATCTGGATCGAGCGTATCTCGATCTGCCTGCCCACCGGCAGCACGCTCATCCTGTCCTTTGCATGAATCGTGCCCTGCATGACCACGCCCAGAATCACACAGCCGATGCCGGTCACGTTGAAGACGTGGTCGATCACAACACGCGGCGGAAGCTCGTTTAATTCTGCATTCTCCAGGTCTACCTGCGCCCCCATCGAAAATATCCTCTCTTTCAGCTCTTCCATGCCGTCGAATGTGCTGGTAGATACCGGGACGTATTCCCAGTCCTCAAGAACGGTGCCGGCTGCGATCTTACGGAGACTCCCCTCCATCTCCTCAAGCGCATGGTGGTGCGAGGTATCTGACATGGTCAGCACCACCATCCCGTGTCTGTAGCCCAGCATATCCAGCGCAACGATGCACTCTCCGGTGTGGATGTCAGGTCCCGACGGGGGAATGCAGAGAAGCGCGATATCAGAGAGGTTGAGGGCTGTTACCAGCGGTTTTATCGACTTTGGATACCCGGTAGCATCGATTGATACGAGTGTTCTGCCGCTTTTGGAAAAATCGTAGATGGCAATGTCTGTTACGTTCCCTTTCTTGCCCAGTTTCGATGCAAGGGTTGTTCTGCCACTCTGCTGACCTCCGATGATCGCTATTTTTGTCATATCTGCTCCAGCGGGTTTAATGATGGTGTCATTTCCGGATGATGCCATATAAGAATCGGGTGATGCTTAAACTTTTCATTTATCGCTCGCACACCCCAAAAAAATCGAGAGATATCCGGTTTAATCCGACAATTGCCGGTACAGACAATTTTAAATAGTTATACGACTATTTTTAACTCATGCAGGTCCCCTACGAACTCCTTGGCAAATTGTTTGTCTATTTTGTAGCACTGGTTTTTCTGGTGACTGCACTGGCTCTGGCGATCGGCATCTATAGTTTCAGGAAACACACGATTTTATTTCCGAATTTCGTTCTGTTCATGTTATATTTGTTCTACTCGCCCGCAAAATGGATTTGCAGGGTTTTCTACATCAAAGAAGAGCTTGTTGATGAGATTCTCATCGAACTCAAGAATGCGATGATGCTTGACCGATTCAAGCATACCAGAGAACGACGTGCCGTCATCCTGCCGCAATGCATGAGGCATCCAGAGTGTAGGGCACGCTGTGACCCGATAATAGGATACGAGTGCAAAAAGTGCGGTTTATGCGATATCGCACGCATCGTTGAAGCGGCAGATCGATATGGTTTCAAGGTGTTCGTTGTTCCGGGCGATAGCTTTGTCAGGAAGATCCTGCAATCCTATAAGCCCGGGGCGTGTCTTGGGGTTGCATGTCATACCGAACTTACGGAATCGATGCAGGCGGTCTCAAAACTCGTGCCGGTTCAGGGCGTCTGCCTGATGCGGGATGGGTGTTACGACACGAGGGTGAATGTTGACGAGGTGATCAGGAAGATGGAGGTGTGCGATCGTGTATGATCTGATCGGGATTGCGCTCTTTGTTATTGTGGTTGTATCCGTCGTTCTGACTCTTTTAGCTCTGCTCATCAGCCGCATCAGCCTTAACCGGCATGTCTGGCTCGCCAGATTCTTTGCAGACGTCCTTGATTTCTTCTATCTCCCGATCAAATCCGTGTTTCACAGATATGCAGATACCAGAACGCTTGATACGTGGATGGTATCGCTCAAGAACATGGCGCACCGATCAGCTTTTGCAAAGACAGAGCGCAGGCTGCTGCTTGCCCCGCACTGCATGAGGTCGCTCGACTGTCCCGCATCATCGACGCGATTCGGGATCGAGTGCGTGTCATGTGGCAAGTGCGTCTTTTCAAGGATGCTGAAAGACGCCGAACGGTTCGGTTATACGCTGCATATCGTCGCAGGCTCGTCATACATCCGCCACATCGTCAGGAAAGAGTCTGCAGACGGCGCACTCCTGCTGGCATGTAACTATGAGTTGAATAAGGTCATGCGATCGATGAAACGAAAAAAGATCGTGACTTATGGGATCCCGCTCTTAAATGACGGGTGTTATGCCACTGAAATCGATTACGAGAATCTGATACGCGTGATGGCGAGCTTTAGCGGGCAGAGTGAGCAGGCGCAGGATTAAGTGAGGGGTTTTAGCATCACCATCGCGATTGAGGAGTCGGGATCGGTGCAGGTATCACTCCGAAAAATAGGAGTTCACGTCCCGATAATCAAACTCGTCCTCTGAAAGAACGTTTCTGATGAAATTGAACAGTTTTATCCTGGTATCGAGTTCAAGATTTGGGTACCATACCGGACTTGCCACCACCAGCCCTCGAAATGCATAAAACAACTGGATGACCTTTAGGATCTCCCAGTCCTCTGTTTCTGCAAGATAATGATCCATGAACCGGTCATAGACTTTTTTGAACCCGCCATCAAGCCGTCCGTCTTTCCGGAGCGAATAAAAGAG
>JAUWHQ010000240.1 GCA_030605805.1 Methanosarcinales archaeon
ACAGCGGAGCCGGGTTTATCATCGATGTTCCCACTGGAGTGATCCCCTATGTGATCTGCACGGCAGGAAAACTGTTTTCCGGTGCGGAAGAGACAGTAACACAGCTCACGGAGTGCGCTGATCTCTATATCGCGTCAGGGGATAGCATGAGAAACCTGTCAACGCTTGCCAGGCATCTGGGTATTCCGCAAGAAAACGTGTTTCCTGTTGCAACTCCGGTTGTGAAGGAGCGTCTGATAAGGGATCTGAAAAACACTCATGAATATGTGGTTATGGTCGGAGACGAGATCAACGATCTCCGTGCGATCACAGCCGCCGATGTCGGGGTGCTGACGGTGCAGCAGCGCCGCGATAAATCCCGGAAACTACGTGAGAGTGCAGATATGATCATTGATGACCTATCCGAGCTTCCGCATATCATCAGAGAGCTGAAGCTGTGAAGTCGCCGACCCCGCCCTGGAGAGCGGCATCGTGGAGTCGGGTCGCGTGCGTGTAATGAGCGTGGACGGTGGTGTGGTGGGTGAATCGGGCAGGGGTAAATGGGCGCTGTTAGGGTCTGTTTGCCTTCAATCGATCGCTTTTGAATAAAGTATAAATCGCTTCGAAGCAATCCCAACATCAGTGATTATCTTTGTATAATAAAAACATGTCAATTGTTGCCTCATTTTTGTCGAAGACTCAAAGTAAAGTGCAGAAGATGGGCTACAAAACCACGCCAGTCACACCACCTATTCGCTATTCGCCCTTATATTCCATGAAACCGTCAATATGCCGCAGAACCCCGATGTGGTGCCTTTTTGCGACCCGCACCTCACCTGTGCACAGCGTACAGACCGCAAGCGGCGCATTATGCCTCAGCCGCATCGCAGCAATTCCACTTTCGTGGTTCCCTCCGTCATCACCATCACTGATCTCTGGCGCATGTAACATCGCGCTCCCGAGTTCGGATGCGCCCTGCCCGGTGAGACCGTTCGCCTCGATGATGCGGCATTTCGGATTTGCCTCCATGATACGCTCCCGAAACACCTCTCGCTCTGCCTGAGATACGATATCGCCTTTTGTCGCGACGACCACGTCGGCGGTGGTCAGCAGAGGTCCGACCTTGATCGGCGTATTCGGTCCGGTAGTGACATCGATCACGCAGACCGCGAGGCACTGGTCCACATAAGGGGCGCACCGCAGACACAAGCCCGCGGTCTCGTTTAACAGTATATCGGCGCTCTGCTCCCGTGCCCATGACAGCATCTCCTCGGTATTGTAAATCGCGAAATGGTCAGGGCACATATCCTTTGACAGCGCGACCCGCACCGGCACGCCGAGCCGCTCGAATCTGGCATCGTCATCGGTAAACAGGCAGTCTATCTTGATTACGGCGGGCATGACACCGTTCTGGCTGAGATATGTGATGGTGTGCAGGAGTATCGATGTCTTGCCCGCACCAGGGGTCCCTGCGATGATTGCAAGTTTCATTTCTGAATCGCTAAAAACCCTGGGCAGTGTCGTGGCGGTGCTGTGTCAGGCGGAAGCAACTCATACAGCTGATCGGCGCAGCAGCGCCCGTATCCGCGTCTTTAGTTCGAGCAGATCAAACGGCTTGGTCACGTAATCATCTGCGCCGATCTCGATGCCGAGCACCTTATCCTTGATTTCGCCCTTTGCGCTGAGCATGATAATCGGAATGTGTCGTGTCAGCGAATCTTCCTTCAGTTTCATGCAGACCTCGTAACCATTCACCTTCGGCAGCATCAGATCAAGGAGAATCAGGTCTGGCGTCTCTGCCGTGACCTTTTCGAGAGCTTCTGCGCCGTCTGCCGCCCCGATCACGGCGTAGTTGTCTGCCTCAAGCGCACGGGTAAGCGGAATCAGGGTGTCGGGTTCGTCGTCAACGACCAGTATCTTGGTTCTGGTGTCAGCAAGCCGGTCGAGCCGCTCCTCCACAGCCGCAGGTTCGATACCAAGCTGTTCTGCGATCGCTGCGTTTGAGGTGTCCTCATCCTGCTCCAGTATCGCAAGAATCTGTTTATCAATCTTATCGAGTTTCATCCGGGTCACCTGCACCGTTTTAATGTATGTGTGTCTCGGTTAGGTAAAAGTGTTTGGATGTGTGATATTGTCAAAATGCGATCCCCAGATAGTGGAGCATGATCACGAGAACCGCGCCAACCGCGCCGCCGATGGCGCATATCAGGATCACAACCCAGCTATACGCGATACCAAGTCCGAGCACAAGATTTGCCAGAACCAGAAGAACAAGACCGACAACGGTGTTTACCAACATGCGCTTGATCGTCTTCAATATCTTGTACAGGATTATCGCTGCGATTATCGCCAGCACAAGAACCGATAGTTCAAGGATTCCAGTCATAATTACCAGATTTATATCGAACCTGACCGTAGTTAATCCTTGCCCTCACCGAGACGCCTCGGGCAAACTCGAGAGAGAATTCTTTCGAGGTCGTCCATGCTACAGTACTCCCTAACCCTCAGCCCCGGGTTCGGATTTCCGGGGAAGCATCGCCGAGACGTTCGCATCCGTGCCGTGCACGCAGAGTACCGGCAGCCCCACTTCAAGCGCCCTGCAGATCTCATAGCCCACGCCGATCGAGGGAACCGTGACTTCCGCAATCAGACAGTCACTCTCTTCGAGCAGGCTGATGTCACGCCGGTAAATCTCCTGCTCGCTCATCTTTG
This sequence comes from Methanosarcinales archaeon, assembly GCA_030605805.1. Classification (GTDB taxonomy): domain Archaea; phylum Halobacteriota; class Methanosarcinia; order Methanosarcinales; family Methanogasteraceae; genus Methanogaster_D. Next base: position 2,692 of record JAUWHQ010000240.1, read on the forward strand.
CCTCTTTTTCGTCCGAACCCGGGTCAACGACGTGCCAGCTAATGACATCATGACCCCGGCGTCTCAGGAAATCGTATATGTGCCTATAGACCGGTTGCATCTGCCGCCCGCCGCGTATCGATCCCGCTAAAAATATCTTCCTAAAGCTCATAAAACGCCTCTTTTGTAGTGTCCTGTTGTGTATCCATCTGTTATATCCCTGCACCTCTTTTGAACCTTTCCGCCCCCTCTAAAGCGTCCATCGACCGCGTTTCGGTACAACCGCGTGATTTCCTCAAGGCGGGCGCCATCGATACCCCCATCCGCCATCGCCTCGATTCTGATGCATGAAACGCCGGCTCTGATGATAGCAGGGATGTGATCAAGCATACACAGTTCGCTTGAATTTAAGAGATGCATCCTGCAGTCCGTATCCATCATTAGAGGGAACGCATACCCTTTCTCATCCACCAGTTCAAACCCACCATCCTCGCACGGCGCTGTGCAGGAATCCGCGCCGCATAAGATCCCGCCCACCACGCAGTGCTCCGATTCCATGAGCGTGAGCCGCCCGTGCACGATGCACTCTGCCGCACCGTGCGGCGCAATCCTGCGTATCTCAGCAAGCGTGAGTTCAGGCGAGAGCACCACCATTTTAGCGCCGTGTTCTGCCCAGAATCCAAGCGACTTCCGGTTGAATGTGTTAAGCGGCATGTCTACGATTATCTCGAGCCCGATCTCTCTTGCGAGCCTGAAGACGCCGTGGTTCGATGCCAGCGCACCATCAAAACCAAGTGCTTTTGCTCCGGAGAGAACCTCTGCCACCGTGCCCATCCCGCCGTCTTTTACTATCCGCTGCGTGTTCAGATATATCCTGCACCCTCTCCGGTGCACATACCGCACCGCAGCCTCGAGATCGGGGACTCCGTCGCCGGATCCGGATCTGGCTTCTCTGCCGCGGTATCTCTCGCCGCCCAGATAGATCACGTCGGCACCTCCTGAGATTGCGCTTTTTACGCCTGCAAGCGTGTTTGTGCTGACAGTGAGCCATGGTTTTCCTGAAACCCGCGCTCCATGCACGGGTAGTGCCGGCGGCTCAGTGATGCGGACGGCACGGGCACGCTTCCAGCCGGTTGTCCGTGCCGATTCAAGCCTTGATACCGCTTCGTTTCTGACACGGTTCAACTGGCTGACCGGGATGAAGACGCTGCCATCGATCGCGACATCGATGGCTGATACCTCGAAAACGGTGTTTCCAAGTTTCGTGAGCTGCCGCACCACCTGCTCTTCAGTCGTCGGAGCCCTGATCGCAGGCTCGATTATGTATTCCGAGTGTACGCATACGCTGTTGGAATCGATATCCTCGATTTGCAGTTCAAACGGAAAACCAACAGCGGCTTTTGCTCTGATCACAACAGGAACCTTCCGGAGTGGTGTGGGGGACGTGAACGTTCGTCTGAGCGAGTCCACAAGCTGCCGGTCCAGCGTCCGATACACGGCACTTCCGGCATGTGCCGACACCCCGGACGGGATCTCGACAACCGTGCCGCTATCAACATGATCGGTCAGCCTGCCGCCCGCATACATCCGGTGCACGATCATGCCAGCCCCGACAGTTTCAGCAGTTCCGGCAGTCCGGACTGCCCCCTCGATCCCGATTCCGTCCCCACTACTGAGCCCGCCTGAAAGCTTCACAGAGAGCCGCCCCTTCCCCCGGTCATATCCGGTGACTGTGCCTATGAGTATCCCGCGATTGTGCGGGCTTTTGCGGCTCATCAGCTCGCCACGCGGGTTTTTTATGAGGTACGCTTCCGTGAAACCGCGGTTGAAGAGTTGTGCAAGGCGCAGCGACTCGTCATCTGATATGAAGTATCCGGACGGGTCTTCCACGTATCTGTCGATCAAGCGGCGGTATATCCGGACTGCGCAAGCCACGTAT
>JAUWHQ010000026.1 GCA_030605805.1 Methanosarcinales archaeon
TTATCCGGTGCGTGAGAGATCCCGGCACCTACTCTTGCTCCTGTGTATTTACCCAGACATCTGGCAAGAACGATCAATAGTGCCAGTATACCAGCAAGTTTCATCACGCTTAAATCAAAGTGCAATCCTGCCAGTACAAAAAATATCACATAAATCACGTTCTCGATTTCTTCGACCACAAGAAACATCTCCTTTCTCTTTACCTTGTTTACTATGATAAAGCCGGTAACCATATTAGCCAGGATCAACGAAAGACCCAAATAAGTGCTAACGCCTGTGCACAGCAGGATCATTCCAAGGATCACGACCAGTAGCAATTCGCGAGTTTTCACAAGCCTGATCATATACATCAAGGTAACGGCAAAAACGATACCAATTGCTACAGACTCCCCTATATGTAAGAAAGGGATGCCCAGCATCTGGTAGAAGGAGATACTTTCAGCACCATTCACCAGTGGTTTGGATATGCCTGAAGCAATAGCGAAGGCTATAACCGCAATTGCGTCATCAAGCCCAACCACCGCGAGTAACGTTGTGGTGAAGGGACCTTTCGCCCGGCATTCCCTGATTATCGCCATTGTTGCTGCCGGAGCAGTTGCACATGATACCGCACCTATGATAAAAGCCATGGGAAAGTAAGTCTGCCAGAACGTTTCGCCTGGAATGATTAAGCTGCCCGAGGCAGCTAAAACCAATGTAACCAGAAACCACGCCCCCAAACTTTCAAAAGGTATTATCCAGGTGATGCTCTTCGCTAACCTTCGTAAGTCTTCCCGGTGAAGACTGCCACCGATCAGATATGCGATGATCCCAAGAGCAAGGTCAGTAATCATATCCAGCTCGCCTACTGTCTCTCTCGGTATTATGTTCAGAAGGGAAGGACTCAATAAAACACCGATCATGATATAGCCAGTAATCATAGGGAATTTGAGTTTTCCCGATGCTAATCCGCCGAGAAAACCGAGAACTATCATTATTCCAATCGCTAATATCAAGTTCATCGCTTTCGAGACCTTTGTTTTATTTTTTAATGGAGGTTTTTATGAACGCATAAAATTCCCCTATCAGGTGATGTAACGTTATCTCTCCTATTATTTCATCGTTTTCCACCACAGGAATTCTCCTTATTCTATGAAACACCATTTTATTCAACGCGTCTTCCACTTTTTCATCTGGTTCGCATCTTACCGGATTTCCGGACATGATCTGCTCTGCCTTTTCAAAGGTTTCATAATGTAAAGATTTTTTATCTGGTAATCCAAAGTATGAAACTTTTTTTGTTGGAGAAAAAATATTTAAAATGTCGTGTTCTGTTATTATTCCTACCAGCTTTCTGCTTTCCTTGCTTTCAACAACCCAGACATGATCGTCTACAGTCAGGATGGATAAAACGCTGTCTATGCTCGCATCTTTTTCTATCAGGGGTAGATCTTCTACCCTCTTATCCATGATATCCTTCGCAGGGATTTCGTGAAATTCCGGTATCAACTTTTTCCCTTCTGTTATTGTTTTGTAAAACGAATTTCCCGTCTCACCCGGGGTTATGCATTTCCTTCCTCTGGCGTAAGAAGAAATGTCTCCATGGCATAAAATACTTTGCCAGAATCAGCAATCCCCACCCTCTTTATTTTCTCCATCCAAACTGTCTGAAATTATACCCCCGCCCGTCGCTGATTTGTTTTGTGATGTGACGAAGCAGAAGTACTCAATATCTAAAATGTTTACGAAAGGATAAAGAAACAAGCCTTCGCTCGTGTGCGTTTACAGCCATAACGGGAATCGCTGGTCTTCGTACACGGGAAAGATGGCTATAAAGCGATCCATATTATATACCGCAACTGCATAATATAGAACTATGGAAGCGATAACCTTCTTCATCTATGCATTCGCATCGATATTTATTATCGTAAATCCTGTTGCCGGGCTGATCACTTTTATCTCATTGACATCCGGAATGAGTGCGGATGAAAGAAAGGCGACAGTAAAACGCTCAGTCACGGTAGCATGTCTTCTGGCAATCGTCTTTGCCGTATCCGGAGAGTTGATATTGAGATTTTTTGGCATTACGGTGGACTGCTTGAGGGTTGCAGGAGGCATACTGCTCTTCACGGTTGCACTGGATATGTTGCATGCAAGAGTCTCGCGTGAGAGCGTGACTGCAGAAGAGCTACGGGATGCCACCACGAGAGAAGAGGTCTCGATTTTTCCGATTGCCATACCCATGTTAACCGGTCCGGGTGCGATTACAACTGTAATATTGGTTATAAGGGATGGCGAAACAATAGCGTTGAAAACAATAGTGATATTAGCCATATTATTGACCTTCGCCCTATCTTATCTCATCTTCAGATTTGCGAATAAGATCAACAAAATGATGGGGGTTACCGGGTCATTGGTGATAGCAAGGGTTATGGGACTGTTATTGGGAGCTATCGCAGTCAATTTTGTATCAATTGGTGTATTGAATCTATACCGGTCTATGATTTAAAAGGTTGGAGATGTTAAATTTGACTCATGAGTGGTAACCACCCCGATGATATCCCGATATCTCTATATATATAGGAGGTCCAATCGATGAAAATGTCCGCATCATCAAACGAAACCTTATGGTACCAGATGACCGCCGGAGAGGCGTTCGAGATCCTGCACTCGAGAACATCAGGACTCACCCCAAACGAAGCTAAAGCAAGACTTGAGCGCTACGGCTATAACGAAATCAAGTTCAAGAAGCGCAGCGCACTCATTCGGTTTCTTGCGCAGTTCAACAGTCCGCTGATCATCATTCTGCTCGTCTGTGCCGCAATCACAAGCGCTCTCTGTATCTGGGAGGACGCTGACCTGTGGATGGATACCGGAGTCATTCTTGCTGTGGTTCTTGCAAACACGATCATCGGGTTCATCCAGGAGGGAAAAGCTGAGGCATCGGTTGAGGCGCTTGAGAAGATGATCGTGCCGAATGCGAGAGTGTTGCGGGACGGTGAGAAGGTTATTATACCGGCAAGAGTTCTGGTGCCCGGGGATGTGGTCGTTCTGGAGGGCGGGGACCGGGTTCCTGCAGACCTGCGGCTCTTTCGCACAAAGAACCTGAGCGCTGATGAGGCGGCGATCACAGGCGAGTCCGTGCCCACGGCAAAGGAGACCGAGCCTACCACGGGAACGAGAACGATCGCTGATCAGAGGTGCATGGCATTCAGCGGCACGTTCGTAACGAAGGGCACGGGGGCGGGAGTCGTTGTCGGGACCGGGGAGCAAACAGAGATCGGGAGAATTGCAAAACTGATAAAAGAGACAGAGAAAATCGTAACACCGCTTACGCGGAAGATGGCGGACTTCACGAGAGTTCTCGTCATCGCAATCCTTGCAATCACGGTTCTTAATTTTATACTGGCGGTGTGGTTTGGGATTCCGATGAGCAAGGCGTTTATCGCGTCTGTCTCCCTTGCGGTCGCAGCAATACCTGAAGGGCTGCCAGCAGTGGTGACGATGGCTCTGGCATTCGGCGTGACCGCAATGGCGCGAAAGGATGCGATCATAAAGCGGCTGCCTGCCGCAGAGACCCTTGGATGCACCACTGTGATATGCTCGGATAAGACAGGGACGCTCACAAAGAACCAGATGACGGTATCATGGGTACATTCCGGGGGAAGAGACTACCTGGTGAGCGGGGTCGGATACGAACCAGTTGGGGAGTTCACCCCATCTCACCTGACTGACGAGCTGACCCTAACATTGAAAGCGGGTTATTTCTGTAATGACGCGAGTATCGTTGGAGAAAACGGCTATATCATAGTTGGAGACCCGACTGAAGGCGCACTGCTCGTCTCTGCGATGAAAGCAGGCATCGAAGAACTCGCAGAACCGTTGCAGCGGCTCGACGAGATACCGTTTGATTCTGAGCAGCAGTACATGGCTACGCTACATGAAGGGGATGGGGAGCATATCATATATCTAAAGGGCTCGCCTGAGCGGGTTCTGGAGATGTGCCGGACCCGGATGGTGGATGGCGAGATCGAGCCGATGGACAGGGCGGAAAGGGTTGAGATACTGCAGAAAGCAGACGAAATGGCAGAAGAAGCGCTCAGGCTGCTTGCCATGGCATATAAGGTGGTCTCTTCTGAGAGTAGTTCGATTGGCAGGAGCGATCTCACGGATATGACGTTTCTCGGCATCCAGGGGATGATCGATCCGCCACGAGAGGAGGCGATCGACGGGGTTGCAAAATGCAGGGGTGCCGGGATACGGGTTGCGATGGTGACCGGGGATCATGCGAGTACAGCAAGAGCAGTCGCCCGGAAACTCGGAATCGATGCAGGGAGCGCGATTACCGGAGAGGAACTCTCGCAGATGAGCGATCAAGAACTCTACGATGTTGTGGAGGATGTCTCGGTCTATGCACGGGTGGCACCCGAACAGAAGTTCAGGATCACAAAAGCCCTGCAAGGGCACGGAAACGTCGTTGCGGTAACAGGTGATGGTGTGAACGATGCGCCAGCACTGAAAGCCGCTGATATCGGAATCGCCATGGGAATCACTGGAACGGAGGTCAGCAAGGAAGCCTCTGACATGATCCTTGCCGATGACAACTTCGCAACGATCGTCTCTGCGGTTGAAGAGGGGAGATACGTCTACAATAACATCAAAAAAGTCATCCTGTACACACTCCCAACAAATGGCGGGCAGGCGTTGCTCGTTATTGGGGCGATACTGCTTGCACCATTTTTAATGCTCTTTCACGACCGCCTTCCACTCGAACCCGTGCAGATACTCTGGATCAACCTCTTCGATGCGGTCGCACTCGCGCTCCCACTCATCAAGGAACCGATGGAGAAGGACCTCCTCAAAAAAACCCCGAGGAACCCTGATGAACGGATCATCGATCCGCCATTCTTCAGGAAGGTCGGACTGGTCTCAATCGTGATGGCGATCTCAGGGTTTGCGATGTACTACCACTACGGGATGCCTGCGATCGATGGATCTCTGGTGGTTGACCCGGAGCTCCTCACACAGGCGCAGACCGCGGCATTCACAACCGTTATACTGGTACACCTCTGCTACGTCGTAACCGCACGATCGATCACAGAATCGGCATTCACGTTCAGCCCGTTCTCGAACCGATGGCTGCTCGCAGGAATGGCACTCACCCTTGTGACGCAGCTTGCAATCGTCTACCATCCGATCGGAAATGCCATTCTCGGAACGGCACCACTCCCGCTTGACTGGTGGGGGCTCATGATCCTGTTTGCGCTTCCCGGGTTTTTTGTGATTGAGGTTGAGAAGTGGCTGACGAAACGGGGTTTGTCAACCTGACGCTGGCGCTCTACGGCTACTGCAGGATCGAGGCGATGCTTAAAAGTGCGCGTCTTCTCAGCAGGATCTCGCCCATGGATCTGCTGGAATAGCTCTCGAAAGTTTATATCGTCGGGGATGGGGAGGTGGATGTGATAACGGAAGCGCCATGGAAGGTGGCTGAACTCGCGGGGAAGTTGGGGTGCGATGTATTCCCTAAATGAGCGGAGTTTGGGTTAAAAACCCAACGTGCGATACAGAGAATACGTTCATTTCCTTGCGATCACAGCAAGATGATCCCTGTACTGCGGGAGTTTAACCGTCTCCAGCACAGAAACGCCTTCTTGCAGTTTTTCAACCTCTTTTCCAAATATCTCTCTGGTGTTAGCGATTGTATCGATGCTTCTTGCTTTGATCATGAGAATCAGGTAGCCTTCATCCTTCAAGAAACATTTTACGTTTTTTAGAGCTATTTCTGCCTGATTACGTTGTGCTATGTCCTGATAGATGATATCCACCTCATCCACAAGGTGCGAATACGTTTCAGGATGGTTCGCATCCGCAAAGATCGGTATCATGTTCGGACGTGATTCGCACACCGAAATGAGATTTTTCATCACTCTTGGCGAGAATTCGAGCGCATACACAAGTCCGCGCCGTGCGATGTCGGATACGTGGCTTGCGGTGCTGCCGGCTGCTGCGCCAAGATACAGCACCAGCGAAGAATCTGTGATCGGCGGCATAAACCCCTTCAAAATCAGCGCGGCGAGCTTGCTGTGGTGCGGGTCCCACGTCCGGAACTCTCCTGCCTCGCTGGTACTCTGACTCTGGTCCCTGGTCGCAAGCCGCTTCCCGTCCCGGTATACGCCACAGCCGATCTCGGCGAATGTCATTGTTATCCCTCCAACTCCTTTTAGCTCATTTTAACCAAATTTAACTACTTCTAACTCATCGAGTTCGTCTGACTCATCCGATCCATCTAACGCAGCGTCTTTCTGACCGGAGCGAGCAATAAATTGACATAACTGGCGGCGGTCTTCTTCAAATCCATCGGATGCAGATTTTTTTTCTCAAAGTCGTCTGCAAGCTCGCTATATGATCCGTAGCATAGATCGCCGCCGAACTTCGTGGGTCGTTCGACCTCGATTTCAGGAAATCTCGGACAGATGTGATATCTGAAGAGTTCGATCACAGGATTGTCATCGACCACCCCTTCTGGGCAGAACGATCGGTTGATCTTCTTTTCGACCGTCGTCTCGTCATCATCCACCGAAATATAATTATCGCTCGATGAAGACATCTTTTCGCCGTCCAGACCGAGCAGGATCGGCGTGTGTATGCAGACCGGAGCCCGGTACCCGATCGCGGGGAGCCCTTCCCGTGCAAGCATGTGGATCTTGCGCTGGTCGATTCCGCCGACTGCAGCATTGATCCCGAGTGCCATGATATCGACCACCTGCATGATCGGGTAGATCATCTGGGCTACCATCGGATGCTCCGTATTTCTGGCAATCTCACTCATGCTGCGCCTCGCACGGTTTAGGGTGGTGTCCTGCGCCAGTTTGAGCACGTTCATGGTATAATCACGATCCAGTTGAAACTCAGATCCGAAGGCGAACGTTGCTTTGGCAAGCCCGAGCGCGATGAAACATCGTTTATTATATTCCGCAAGTTCTCTTACCTCTTCAAATGTCCCCTTTCCGTTCAAATACGCATGGAGGTCTGCGAGCAGTACTGTTATCTTAAATCCAGCATTCTGAAGATCTATAAGTTTGTTTACGGTCAGAACATGACCGAGATGTATCTTTCCACTTGGTTCGTAGCCGGCGTATGCGGTCGGCGTCTTATCCGACGCAAGCAGTTCGTTCACGCCATCGATGGTCACGATCTCCTGCGTGTTCCGTGTGATCAATTCATATCTGTCCATCGCTCCATTCATTGGATGTGATGGTATTTTTAATGTTTCTTGAGCACCCGGCTAAAATAGGGAAACGTCATTTCGGAACCTCATTTCGGAGGATGATATATTCCATACGGAATGATTTTATCACGAATTTTCGCGAATCTATATGGCAGCAGCTACCGTATTCGTGTCATTTGTGTGCATTCGCCCTCATTCGTGTCTGAGACCTGCACATATATCCCCCGGAGCTGCCTCCAAACCCCTTATGCCATACATACACTCTGGAAATTACAAAAAACTGATGTGGCTTAGTATAAAACGATCACAATAGCCCCAGACTCAGCATCAACTCGGCATTCGGGGACCGATGCACCAGCCGCGCCCCGAACCGTGTTGTATCCACCAATATCCGGATTTGCATCATCACACGCCCGAATTCCGGATCACGCAACAGAGACCTCTACTGACACTGCACAGCTGCGTTTTACAGCATCGACGAGTCTTGGCAGAAATCCGCTGCTCACATCGAGGATCTCCAGCCAGATGGGTTCGTTATCCTCTGAAAAACCAACGATGACATCATCCATCTCAGTTTCATAAGCAAGTTTCTTATCAGAGAGTATGATCATTGCGATGTCCACATCCCTATCGTATCTGATGTTGCCTTTCATATCTCATCCTCCTGACTATCATTACTGTGACCACGGTAAAAATACCTCTGTCCTCTTCATATATGACCCTTATCGCATGTGCCCTATCTAACGATCGGTATGCACCCATTCTACCGAACTTCTCTTCTGTGGTGAATTCTGGGTGCTTCATCGCATCTATAACCTGACCGGTTGCGAGGGGAAAACCATGCTCGTTTATAAGAGCGATTTTGAACTTTGAATGTCTTGTAAATCTGATCCGCATGGTTGAGCAGGTTCGGTAGACCAATCACAACAGCCCGAACTTAAGCATAAACTCAGCATTCAGCACCGATGCGCCAGCCGCACCCCTGACCGTGTTGTGCCCCATTGCAATGTACCTGATCCCTTCCCTGATCCGCCCGACAGAGACGCTCATGCCATTTCCAGCGTCCCGGTCCAGTCTCGGTTGCGGACGGTCAGGGTCGTCGTGAACGATGATCACCTGCTCGGGTTCGGTCGGAAGATCAAGTCCCGGATCAAAACTTAAGAATGCATCCCTGACTTCCTCCGGAGTTGGGTCGTCTGCCATCCTGATCCAGACCGCCTCGGTGTGCCCGTCAAGAACCGGCACCCGGTGGCAGCTTGCACTCACATCGAATTTCGCATTCACAACGGCGTTGCCATCGAATGTGCCGAGCAGTTTCTGCGCCTCGTTCTCGACCTTCTCCTCCTCTCCGCCGATGTGCGGGATGACATTGTCAAGGATCGCCATCGATGAGATGCCGTCATATCCCGCGCCAGAGACCGCCTGCATCGTCGCAACCTTGACATCCTCGATTCCGAACCGCATCATCGGCTTTAAGGTAACCGCGAGCATGATCACCGAACAGTTCGGGTTGGTCACGATCGCACCATCCCACTTCCGGGAATCCCGCTGGACCTCGATCAAGCCGAGATGATCAGAGTTCACCTCAGGGATGATCAGCGGCACATCAGGCTCCTGCCTGAATGCGGATGCATTGCTTGCAACCATGAAACCGGCGCGGGCGAACGCGGGCTCAACGGTGCGCGCAACGTCAGCAGGAAGCGCAGAAAATACGATATCAGCGTCAACCTCTTCCGGTTTCATGGGGACAACGACCTGCTCCCCGATCTCGCCCGGAAGCCCGGATGCAAGCCTCCAGTTTGCAGCGCGTGCGTACGGTTTGCCTGCGCTCCTCTCTGATGCTGCAAGTGAGCTTAATTCAAACCACGGGTGATCAGCGAGCGCCTCAATGAATCGCTGCCCGACAGCACCGGTCGCCCCAAGTATCCCCGCCTTCAGCGTTTCCATAAATCCGCCCCTGCAAATGACGTATCAACAAAAAATAAAGGATGGAAGACCTTTAGTCTTCCATTACGATCGCTTCGCTTGGACAGGCTTCCACGCAGGTACCGCACTCGGTACATTCATCCATATCGATCACAGCGATGTCGTCGTCGTTCATAGAGATTGCTTCTGCCGGGCATTCGTCCACGCAGGTTCCGCAACCGGTACATTCTTCTTCTATTACTCTTACTACCATTTTTCTATCTCCTATATGGAATTATGCTATACATTCCGCAACAATGCAAAATGTATGCGCCAAAGTGTCATTAAACACGTGCAATAAATAGTTTTCGTTTGGACGTCCGAATAAATCGTGCTCAACCGCCCTGACCATTACCGTCTTTCGTCTTTACTTTAATACGCCGCAAACGAATTCCTGACATTTTCTCAGACTCCGGAAGGATGTCATGCAATATATACCCTTGCTGGATCATAACTGGAAACAGTTCCGGATATTGTGCGATCATACCATCCAAATACATGCGAAACGCTTTAGCATCTCCCAATATGCGGTTGTACTCTTCCTGTTCGATGGACACGCAAATTTGTTTCGATTTATTTGCAAAAGGATCGAAATCTTTTTCCTGACTGCATCTTCTTTCGTGAATGGTTAACGGCGTCATGAGTTCACGTTGTACTGCCAAAACAGGTTCGAGACCTCTATCTTCAGGTTTATCAGTGTCCCGGAGACTCATGAAAGAATAGTATAAACCTATTAGTTTATAATATGATTCGCAAAATGACTATTAATACAAGTAGCTTTTTTGAGAACCATAGAATCCATCAGAATCAGAAATTTTTAATACAACAAAAACCACAGACAGCGCGGGACAATGAAGAAGAAACTCTACGTGCCACACCCGGGACACTTCGACGGCTTGAAGCTGCTCATATCAGCGGCAGGAAAGGACATCTACTCTGTATTCATGGCTGGCTCGCCTGACTTTGTGGGCACCGGCAGGAGCAATCTCGCCGCTCCGGAGATCGAGGATATCAGGGAGCAGACCGAGTACGCTCACAAAAACGGCGTGAAAATGGAGATTGTGCTCAACAGCTCGTGCATGGGTGGGCGGCACCTGACGCCTGAGGGCTTCAATCTCATCTACCGCTATCTCAGGGAGCTTGATAGCTGCGGAGTCGATACCGTTGTCGTGGCAGACCCGTACCTCGTCGAGACCATCGCAAAGGATTTTGAGATGAAACCGGTCGTCTCGGTCCTGTCGTTTGTGAATTCTCCGGAGAAAGCCAGATTCTACGTGGATCTTGGCGCATCCTCAATAGTGGTTGACCCTGACGTGCACAGGCATTTTGACGTCCTCCATGCGATCCGCGATGCAGTGGACTGCGAACTAAAACTGCTTGTGAACGAGGGCTGCCTCTACCAGTGCCCGTTTCGGTATGCGCACTTCAACTTCTTCTCACACGCATTCGGTCCGCACCCACGCCCTAATGTCCTCGATGACTATTATTATGAGAGATGTATATTAGCAAGGATCAAGAATCCGAGACTGATCATCACATCGCCATGG
>JAUWHQ010000114.1 GCA_030605805.1 Methanosarcinales archaeon
CTTGAAATAACCGACGATAACGTTTGTATCAAAGTAAATGCTCTGTTTTGGCTCGTTTTTATGTTTTTTCATGAGGCAGCACCAAAGAACTGAAGCGATGTTTTGTCTGCATCTGGCACGAGATGAATCTATGTCCTGTGCATCAGGTTCCACGTCATCGGCGATCCACGCTACAAAAGCCCTTCCGACCACGCGGGCGTCCCCGACCTCTGCTAAACCCTCATGATAGTCTTCCGAAACCTTGTCCGCGCCAGCCCCAAATGAATTCGGGTACATTCACAGAGCCGTACCTCTAACTTTTTATTCCCAAGACTGATAACTCATCTTCAAGTTCAGAATACCTTTTATTTACTGCTTTGAATAGCTCATCTTCTGCTTTTTCGTATGATGTATCTTGTGTTCTATCACCAACTTTATCTGATTTATTTCTCAGGTAATTATCTATTGCCGAACGCAGATAATCTGGGCCAAGATATTTATTTTGTTTAATTTCATCCCAGAACCTAAAATATCTCTGGTCTCTTGGACGTGTACTATCTATATAGCCTTGAACACCTTTTTGGAAGATGAAATTATCTCCAATTTTAGAATGTAATGGTGCAACAAGTTTATCCATTTCTTTAGCAAGTCGATCTATTTTCATAAATCCAGTTTGTTTTTTAACTTGAATGACATTCCACAAAGTTATAATAACCAGAAACGTAGCAAGGATAATATTGGAAATTGTGCTAATAGCATCCCAATTCAATTGTCCATTACTATTAAGGAAGACATCTGCAATGTTCATATTTCAACCTCATGTTTTGAAGCCCCAACCTCTCCACCCCCGAATAAATTTGGGGGCATCCACGGAGCCATGGGTTGGTATTTTTTTCTTACAATTCTTTCTAAGGCAATCTTCGATTAATTTCATCTATCTTCTTTGATAATTCCTCTAATCTTTCTAATATCAATTGGTTTTCATCATTCTTATCTTGATCTTCACTTTCCTTATTTGTATCGTTCTCGACAAAATATGAAGCTATATTGGCAGTTAAGACCGCTACAAAACCAATTCCAATAATCATTACTGTTACTGCTAATATCCGCCCTGCATAGCTTTCTGGATAAAGGTCGCCATAACCAACGGTAGTAACTGTTGTAATAGCCCACCACACACCTTGAAAAGTTCCTTGAATTGAAATAACCCTAAGTTCCAACCAGCTAAAAGCAATACCAGAGAAAATTATAAGGAGGATTGTAATTAAAGTAATATAATGTAAAGAGTTCTTAACAAGCACGTCTGAAATTGGTTTAACCCCCCTCTTTAAAGCAATTACAATTCTAAGGAATCTAAGAGCTCTAAACAATCTTAAAACCCTGAGAGACCGTAAAGACCTTATCAAAGCAAAACCTTCGGGACAAATCAATGGTGGAGATAACAGAAGAATAATTAGATTTAACCAACTTCTTTTAGTGTAACCAACTTTATCATCGTAAAGACTCACTAAGACCAGATATTCCAAAAGAAAGGCGAACCAAATGCCATCATCTATTTTAGTTGCACAAGAAACCCAGTATGCGTTTGTCGGCACTATTTTGAGTTCAATTACTACAACAGGGATTATTAGAAGAGCAAGAATAATCATGGGGATGTCGATTCTCTTCTCAATTTTTGTTGCTAACTCGTTGTTGGATGACATATCCACACCAATTTATTTCAAGACATTTCAGGATTTTAATATTCTCTTGTTCCTAGATCATTGTCCATCAACATTAAGTAATCAAAAACTAACGGACTCGCGCGCTTTGCAAAATCACCAAAATCTGCTAAGGTAAACAACCTAGCTAATGATCTGGCAAATTTTTCTAAAGTGATAATCAATTCACGATTGATTTCCTTATAAAAATAATCAGAATCACCATTGTGCAGTTCTTTTAAAAGATATTCTCTTCTTTGAATAATAGTATTTACAATCTTATCCCATCCTTCATCTGGATCTTTATATGTTGAAGTGCCCCTCAAAACCATGTTAAGGTTATAATACCTACCTCCTTGGGCAAAGTCAGAAAGAAGAGAGATTATTTTTCTCAAATCTTTATCCTTGCTTAGAAGATCTATATCTGCTTTTGCAGCAGGGAATTTGGATGAATAATTCTTTTGTTCGCATACCGATAAGAGTCTACGAAGCAAATAATCTATGTCATGTCCTTTTCCTTTTCCTTTTTCAAAAGGCAGTTCTTTAAATTCTCCATTACCATCCACCAATGCAAGACAAAGAAGGCACTTAATCAACCGTTCATATCCACTAGAAAGCAGTAAAATTGGGGCATGACGAAAATCATTTGACCCACTTATCTTCTGCAAATCGCCCATTCCTTTCTTCAATAATTTAATTGAAGTTTCGACTTCCCTTAATAAGCAAATTTCCCTATACGCTAAGTTTTCCATACTTTATCATGTCTCCAAAGCTTTTTGCTCACGATTGCGTATAACTCCGGTACATCCGCAATATATCATATATCGCTCCATTTTGGTGCTCTATCTGTAATACTAAATATTATAAGTCACCAAATCCCGCACTTAAGTACAGAGCCTGAATATAGCGATTTCATGCCGTTTATTTTACCATGTACTTTAGCAAGTTCATCGTGGCGAGTCACCAACGATACCATAAGCTTGCTCTGTAAATCATACTGTCTCATGCGTTTTGGTCTGTATCAGCCACGATGCTTAAATTTAACCGATCCTGATGCTACCTGCCGCCGCCTGCAGGATCATGAGCGCGTCGAGGGAGGATACCCGTCCGTCATCGCTTACATCTACATCCTCATCCCATTCGCCGCTGACTGCGAACTTAAGCGCGATTACGGCGTCCGCGGGGGTGAGGATACCGTCGCCGTTGAGGTCGCCTCTCTGCGGAATTATCCATCCACCTGGATCTTCAAATGGATAGTTATCCACTGCGCCTGCATCTGTATCTATCTTTGTATAAGGCTCTGTTCCATTTGAAGGATTGCCAGTGCAGTTGTAGTCGCTCCAATAGTTTCCACCGATTATTGCTCCCTTGTCCCAATCATTGAAGCCTTTGTAGTCATAAGCCTGTTTATTGTTTTCGATGATGTTATTGTGATAGATTTCGTTGTTCCCGGAACAGTGAAGATGTATGCCGCATTCTTTATTGTTTGAGGCATTGTTGTTTGTAATTTTATTATACATGCTTCCTGCTAAAATGCGAATGCCACAGTTGTTCGAGTCAATGATGTTGTCAGTTATGTCGCAGTTGCATGAAGAAGACAAACAGATACCGTCGTCGTCATTCGAGTTAGCGATATTGTTTCCAAGATTGCAGTTATCCGAAGAAGACAAACGGATACCATCATAATACCTGTTCGAATTAGCGATGTTATTTTTGAGTGTGCAGTTGATCGAAGAACCCAGGTAGATGCCAAGCCCATCATTTGAATTAGCAATATTCTTTTCAATCTTGCAGTTGCTTGAAGAATACAAGTAGATGCCTCCGTCGTACCTCGAATTATTAGCACTGTTGTTTATGAGTGTGCAGTTGCTTGAATAGTACAAGTAAATGTTCTCATTGCAGTTGGAATTAGCGATGTTGTCGCTGACCACACATCCATTGCTATACTCCAGATGAATACCGCGAGCACAACATCCCGAAGCATTGTTACTAAAAACTGTGCTGTTATCCGAATCGCTCAAGTAAATTCCATAGCGACCATCAATGATGAGGTTATCTGAAATGTTGCAGTTGTCACCTATTACATAAATTCCATAACCGCCCTCGCATGTTGCACCAGTTACCCCGAAGCCACTAACCGTTACACCATGCATGGCGACGTTAATGACCTTATCAACAGCCCATTTTCCATGAATAATTGTGTTAGTGGCATCTTCTCCTCGTAGCATTACGGATTTTCTTATATTCACCGCACCATAGTATGTTCCGTTATAGGTAACAATGGTGTCTCCATGATTTGCATCATTTAACCCATCTTGAATCGTATCCCATGTATGATTCAAAGGATCATCGCTGAAATCATCGTCTATATAGATTGTTTTTGGTGTTGTAGTCAATGGCAAATAATCCTTGTTTATACCTCCAGGGATGCTGTAAGGTGAGTCTCCCAATCCATCGCCATCGGTAACGTCGATGTAATCACTCCAGTAGTTACCACCGAGATAAGAGCCATTGATGATATTCGTTCCATTCGTTTTTGTAATGTTCCACTGGTTGTTTTCGTTATCGTAGGCATTGTGTGTGTTGTTGAAGTAGTTGTTGTAGATGAGATTATTGCTCGAAAAATATAAATCGATACCATGATCATCATTTGAATTCACAGTATTATTCGTGATCGTGTTGTTAGAAGAATGAAGATATAAAAGTATCCCATCGTTGTTATTCGAGTTTACAGTGTTGTCTCTAAATGTGTTGTTGCTCGATTCACACAGGTAGATGCCATAGTGGTTGTTCGATGCGTTGTTGTCTGTGAGCGTGTTGTCGCTCGAAGAAGCCATGAAGATGCCGTAGTCGTTGTCCGATGCGGTGTTGTTTGTAAGGATGATATAGTTGCTCGAAGAATACAGGCGGATACCATAGCGGTTGTCCGATGCGGTGTTGTTTGTAAGAATGTTATAGTTGCTCGAAGAACGTAGGTAGATGCCGTAGTGGTTGTTCGATACAATGTTGTTCGAAATGTCGCAGTGATCTGCATTGTAGAGATAAATTCCAGTCATGTAGCAACCTGTCGCCCCGCTCATCGTGAACCCTGATATATTCACACAATCAGCGGTTACATCAAAGACATGATCATAAATCGATGCCGCGGTCACCGTCACCACATCCGCGCCCTCGCCTTCCAGCGTGAGCCGCTTGTCAACATCCACATTCTCGCTGTAACTCCCGTTCCACACGAAGATCGAATCGCCAGCACCCGCAGCACCCACCGCCGCCTGTATCGGTGTCTCGCTCACATTGAACGCACCCCCATCGCGCCACCAGCCGCTTTCATTGACGTAGAATTGCTCGGCATCCGCCATGCCAGAGAACACGAGCCACAGTGCAAGTGCGAGTATGGCATACCATTTCAGTTTGCCCGGTATCATCATTCCTTCTGATTTTGTGGTCATCTGATAAACATCCATTTATTCTGTCCGAATACCACCAATTACACATTATTGGTATAAAAACATCTCCCAAAATCATCGTGACCTCACAACCCGTGCCAGTGACTTCGCAGACCTCTGTACTTCACATCGGCGCGGTGCTCGCATTAAAACGCCACCAGCCGCTCTCATTGACATAGAATTGCTCGGCAGCCGCCGTGCCGCAGAACGCGAGAGCCACCAGTGCAAGCGATAGTATGATGCGCCATTTCAGTTTACTCAAATATTATTCCACCTTCCGGTTTGCGGACGTTCTCCTGTGCAAACACAATCACAATCACCATGATGCTTAAACTTGAGCAGGTCTCAGTGTGCCCGACCACTGCCCGCGGGATCGCTGAAATCGATGTGCACGGCAATTCACTCCACATCCATCGCGCAGGAATCTCGACAGAGGATGCCGCCAGGATCGTGCGGCTCGGGGCAACCCATAGCCACATCCCTCGAGCCGCTTCGGGTCGCGCACCTGATCGCGACAGGAATTGTGTGCGGGGAGTCGCGGGGGCAGGCGTGAAGCATATATGCTGAAATAAACCGGACCCGATCGGCTGATCAGAAACCTCTCCGATAGGTATAATTAGATTGAACCATTACTGTAAAACGAAATATGTTAAGGTGATGATAAATGTACGAAATTCCACGCACAGGACTGATACTTGCACTCTTCGGAACGATGGCGATCGCCGCCGCAAGCACCATCCCCGGAATGGGCTTGAGTTCGACCTCGATTCTCGTGATATGGCTGGTTACACTGGTATTGCTGGCATCTGTCGGATTTATCGCACGAAACCGCGCCCCTGCGGGGGGACTGGAACCCGCGCAGACATCAGAACGCATAAACGAATTGATCGCCGAAAACGACGAATTAAAAGAGGCGTTTGGTGAGAAAACCAAGTTTTTCACCAGAACCGTGGAGGAACTGCGCATCCCGCTGACATCGATCGATGGTCATGTGGAGTTGTTGAAGGACCGGCATCTCGGCAAGATAACAAAAGAGCAGAAAGAGAGCCTGAATGCCGTAGATCAGGAGGTCAACCACATCACACGGATGATCATTGATATTATCGAATTTAACAACCTCGGGACCGAAAACGTGCCATTGAAAGATGAGCAAGTTTCGTTTGACAGCATTATAAACGAGGTGACCGGGTATATGCAGCCGACGATCGATCTCAAGGGGATTAGTCTCCATAAAACGATATCGCCGGATCTTCCGACGATTCGTGGCGATCAGCGGCGGCTGACTCACGCATTTGCGAATGTCGTCGGCAATGCGATCAAATGTACGCTGGAAAATGACATCACCATAACCGCAGACGCCAGGAATGGCGAATTGCTGATATCAATCAGGGATAGCGGCACCGGGATTCCGGAAGATGCGCTCGATAAGGTGTTTGATCCGTTCTACAAGGTGGACGCCACATCAAAAGGAACCGGTCTCGGGCTATCTACCGCAAAGAAGATCATCGAGATGCACGGCGGGAGAATCTGGGCAGAGAGCAAGGAAAGAAAGGGGAGCACATTTTGGTTCGCCATCCCGGTCTCATAGTCAAGCCTGGGTTGGCAGCCCTTACACCACCATCCACGCGAGAGCCCCACCCACGGATAAAGTATTTATCAGCGGACACCTGATATAGTAGTGGGGTGAGGATCTGAGAGTACTGGTTGTAGACGATTCGATATTCATGCGAAAGATCGTGTCAGACATGCTGAACTCTGACCCGCAGATCGAGGTCTGCGATATCGCAAGAAATGGGATCGAGGCTATCGAGAAAATAAAAGAATTGAAACCGGACGCGGTCACGATGGATGTCGAGATGCCGCAGATGGACGGACTCACTGCACTTGGGCATATCATGAAGGACTGCCCTGTGCCGGTGGTCATGCTCAGCACACTGACAGAAGCGGGTGCTGACGCCACACTAAAGGCGCTTGATCTTGGCGCGGTGGATTATGTGCAGAAGCCGTCAGGAGCAATCTCGCTTGACGTGAGAAAGGTGCAGAGCGCACTGCTCGAGAAGGTAAAATCGGCAGCACGTTCAAAACCCAGAAAGCGGGTAGAGATGAAGAGCGCACCACTGAAATACACACCCCATGCAAAGACGAGGATTATTGCGATCGGGACGTCCACCGGAGGTCCTTCTTCGCTTGCGGAGATCATTCCTCTTTTCCCGGCAGATACTCCGCCGATACTGATCGTGCAGCACATGCCGCCTGATTTTACTGCGAGGTTTGCAGAGCGGCTGGATGTGAACTCTGCGATCAGGGTCAAGGAAGCGGGCGCAGGGGACAGGCTCGAGCCGGGGCTTGCACTCCTTGCACCGGGTGATTATCACATGACCGTTGGCAAGGATGGCAGGGTTCACCTGAACAAGAATCCAAAGGTGCACGGGGTCAGACCCGCTGTCGATCCGATGATGATCACTGCAGCTGAGGTCTACGGATCGAATATGATCGGGGTGATCATGACCGGGATGGGGCAAGATGGCGCAAGCGGCATCGAAGTGATCAAGAAGAACCGCGGGTTCACCATCGCACAGGACGAGGAGTCCTGCGTGGTATACGGCATGCCAATGGAAGCGTATAAGACCGGATGTGTGGACCGGGTTGTACCGCTGTCACAGATACCGGCAGAGGTACTACGGAAATGTTAATATCATCAGAACGAGAACTGTTAAAACGGGGGTTAAGAAATGGATGCGGATATGGCGGAGTACAAGGAAGAGTTTGTAAATGAAGCAAGGGAACACTTACAGATACTGAACCAATCATTGCTTGATCTGGAACACGATGAATCTAACATAGATCTTTTGAACAACATATTTCGAGCAGCGCACACCCTGAAAGGTTCATCTGCAACAATGGGTTATATGGAGGTGAATAAACTGACGCACAGGATGGAAAACGTCCTCGATGCGATCAGGAATGGCAAGACTGGCGTAACATCAGAGGTGATGGATGCGATATTCGATTGTTTTGACACGCTCGAGGTGATGATCGATGAGATCGAGTCTGATACGCCGAGCAGTATCGATGTTTCAGATCTGGTGAACCAGCTCGACGGTCTGCTGACAGAAGGCGGGGAGAATGCAGGACCAGATGAATCCGGGGGACCCGTGGGATCAGATGCGCCCCAAAAGCCTGAAAAGGTAGAAGAGCCTGAGAAACCTCCTGAAACAGGTCAGGTCACTCCTCTCAGCGAAGAAGAGCTAAAAATAGCGAACGACGCAATAAATCGAGGTCTTTCGGTATTCAAAATGCAGATCGAGCTCGACGATACCTGCGCTCTGAAATCAGTTCGTGCGGTGATGGTGCTGAAGAACATCGGAGACCATGCCGAGATCCTTGCGACCGTGCCCGGGGATGAGGCGATTGAGGACGGGGAATTCGATCCGGGATTTGATGTGATCTTTGGTACCGAAGAGGATGGCAATGCGATCAAGGAATCGGTCGAACACGTCAATGAGGTTGCAAAGGCGAGTATTACACCGGTAATAATCGAGTCTGCCGAATCAGTACCGGAATCATCGACCGAAGATGAATCAAAACCGAAATCCGAATCAGTGTCCGGAGCGGCGCCTGCTCTGCAGAAAAAGCCGGATGTCGTGCGAAGCGTACAAAGCGTGCGTGTCAATATAGAAAAACTGGACTCACTCGTCAACATGGTCGGAGAGCTTGTCATCAACAAAATCAGGCTTCTGCAAATCCAGTCAACTCACCAAATCAAGGAACTGGATGAAACGGTGTCAAACATCGACAGGCTGACCAATGATCTGCGTGACGAGGTCATGCAGATGCGGATGGTTCCTGTCGATCAGGTATTCAAACGATTCCCGAGAATGGTGCGTGATCTGGCAAAGAAGAAGGGCAAGGAGATCGAGATGATCCTCGAAGGTAAGGATATCGAGCTTGACCGGACCGTGCTGGATGAGATCGGGGAACCGATGGTGCACCTGATCAGGAACTGCGTCGATCATGGCATCGAATCCCCGGGTGAGAGAGAAAGCGCAGGCAAACCAAGGAGTGGGACCGTTAGGCTCATCGCGCGCAGGGAAAAGAACCATGTTGATATCAAGGTGATTGACGACGGTGCTGGTATCGATCCTGATAAGCTGCGGGCAAAGGGGGTTGACAGGGGAATTGTGAGCAAAGAGGAAGCAGATGCGATGAATGACGAGAATGCGCTGTTGCTGATCTTTGCACCCGGATTTTCCATGGCAGAGGCGATCACGGATATCTCAGGAAGGGGCGTCGGGATGGATGTGGTAAAGACCAGTATCGAAGCTCTCGGCGGGAGTGTCTCCATCAAATCGGACGCTGGCGTCGGTACCGAGGTAACACTGAAACTTCCGCTCACGATGGCGATCATCCAGGCACTGCTCGTCGGGGTCGCTCAGAACGTGTATGCTGTGCCGATCAGCAGCGTTCTCGAAACGATTTCCGTGCGGACTGACAGCATCAGGATGATGGGGCAGCAGAAACTGATAACGCTGCGTGGCAGCGTGCTGCCGCTTGTGTGGGTGCATGACCTGTTCGGGAACGTATCCGAAAACGAGCACGAAGAGGTTACCGCGGTGGTGGTTGACCGCGGAGGTCAGCATATTGGATTGGTGGTCGATTCGCTGCTCGGACAGCAGGAGATAGCGATCAAGTCGTTAAGCGGCATGCTTGCAGGTGTCAGGGGATTTGCCGGCGCCACCATCCTTGGTGACGGTAAAGTGATCATGATACTGGACGTTGGCTCGATGATGTAGGGAACGAGGCAAGGAGACTATTGAGAAGGATTTGAAAATGCCAGAGATCATCAAAGTCGGAATGGCTGACCTGAAGGTGGCTACCAAGCCGGGGGTGCTGGTTACCATCGGGCTTGGGTCGTGCGTCGGCATAGCGCTCTACGATGCAAAGACCCGTGTGGGCGGGCTTGCGCACATCATGCTCCCGACCAGCAAACGTACCGCCAGCAGCGAAAGCGGCAACGGGATCAATCCGATGAAATACGCGGATACAGCCATTGATATGACCCTTCAGAAGATGACCCAGAAACATGTGGTTAAAAAGGATATAACAGCCAAGATCGCGGGTGGGGCGCACATGTTTGCATGTGCGAAGGAGAGCAGTTCGTTTCTGAAGGTCGGCGAGAACAACGTCACCGCCGTGAAAGCGAAACTGAAACAGGAAGGGATCAAACTGGTCGCAGAGGATGTTGGTGCGAATTATGGCAGAACCGTCGAATTGTATACCGCTGACGGGCAGTATGTCATAAAAACGATTGCCAAAGGATCGAGGGTGATTTAAATGGACGATTTCGAGAAATTGAAGGATAAGATATCCGGGGACAAGCACTTCAGTTGCAGTCAGTACAAGGATCCGTATCTGAAGCGGAGGTTCGCCATCAGGATGCGCGCCACAGGTGCGAAGACCTACCAGGATTACATAAAGGTACTTGATACGGTTCCGGAGGAGTACCAGATACTGCTCGATGTGCTCACCGTCAATGTCACCGAGTTTTTCAGGGATATTACCGTGTTCAACGAAGTTGAGCGCGTTTTGAGATCCCTGATCAAAGAAAAACAGGCGAATGGGAAAAATAGCTTGCGTATATGGAGTGCGGGCTGCTCCAATGGGTCTGAGGCGTACACGATATCGATGCTGCTCGATCAGATACTTGGGCAGAAGGTCAAGGATTTCAAGATCACGATCCTTGCAACCGACATCGATGACGCATCCCTGAAAAGGGGAAGTGAGGGGATATACGACCAGAACCTCCTGAAAGGGGTCAAGCGATCCTACCTGGCAAAGTATTTCGAAAAAATAAATGGCGGGCAATATCAGGTGATCGCGCCCAACCGGGGGATGGTCACGTTCAAAAAACACGATCTGATCAATGACCGACCGCACGCGATGATGGATATGATATTCTGCAGAAACGTCGTGATCTACTTCTCGCGAGAGTTGCAGGAGACGTTGTTCGCTAATTTCTATAAATCACTGGTCGATGGCGGGTATTTTGTCATGGGAAAGACCGAGACACTGGTCGGTGAGGCAAAAGACAAGTTCACACCGGTAAGTAACAAAGAACGAATATATCAGAAGTGATTATGGGCGAAGAAAAGATCGTTACATGGCTGGATGGTAAAATCCTCTTTATAGAGAGTTATGCCACACAGGCGAACTGGGTGCAGTGTAAGGTTGTGCTAACTTATGGTGGCATCTGGCTCATGTATGGCAGCAACAAGAAGGGCATCCCGCTTGCAGCGATCGCAAGCCTTGGAAGGGAGGTTCCAAAGAAACAACTCGGCACATCGGTAACGGATTATATCGCGGTCACGTATGTCCTCGAGAACAAGGAGACAACGGTTGCGATCACAGGGCAGCCCGAGCAACTGAAGAAATTGAAGAAGTATATCATGTTCCTGCAGCTCAACAAGAAGCCGGTTTATGTCCTGCATCCCGCAAAGGTCGGCGGAGTGATCAAGGACGGTGTTGCATGGGCGCAGGGGCTGCTCAACATCGTCTGGACGCCCGGCGGCGCGGCAGATAAACTGGTCATCCAGCGCAAGGAGGGCAACGTCGAGATTCAGATGAACAACATCGAGATGGTGCAGATCGAGAGTTCGAATATCGGCGGGAAAGTGCAGCAGATTGCAAATATCAAACACTCTGACGGCGAGAATACCTATAACACATTCATACTCTCAGGAATTCAGAATTCACTCGTGGAATACATCAATGACCACCTGCGCGAGCAGGGGGTGATATCCAGTCATGCGAGCGACAGCGCAACGGATTCGTCGTCTGATGCAGCAATCGCTGAGACCGAGGAGGAGATACTGGTCGCGCTATATTCCGGCGTCTCCGCACTCGAGGTACCCACATTCATGGAAGAGATGGATGTGGATCAGGTCGAGAAGATCTACGACAAACTGATATCCTACGGGCTTGTGGAACTGGTCCGCCTCCGGAAGGATGTCGAGCTGACGCCGAAAGGTAGAAATATGGTGAACAAGAAAATGCAGACATAAGGAATGAGGAGGGGTTAGTATCGCAAACATACTACTTGTCGATGATTCGAAGTTTATGCGGGCACTCCTGAAGAAGGTGCTCGCAGCTTCGCATACCATCGCAGGGGAGGCAGAGAACGGGGTAGAGGCAGTCGAGATGTATGATCAACTGTCTCCGGACCTCGTACTGATGGACATCGTGATGCCGCACATGGATGGAATACTTGCAACGAGCAACATCACGAACAAACATCCTGATGCAAGGATCATCATGTGCACGTCTGTCGGGCAGGATGAGAAGGTGAAGGCGGCGATCAAAGCCGGTGCCAAAGGCTATATCACAAAGCCATTTCAGGGACCAAGCGTCCTTAAGGAAGTCGAGAGTTTACTGGGACAGTAACCATGATCGGGATGAATACATTAAAGGGTCTGAAACGGCTGGGTGACAAGAGTGCTGAGATGGCGGTCCAATCACTCGCCGAGATGACCGGCACAGAAGTGGTGATGGAGGTCTCGGCTGTCAACATGACCGAGATTGAACAGATTCCGGCGACCATCGGCATAACCGATGATGCAATGATCGGGCTCTTTGTGCGGTTCACAGGCGAACTTCCGGGATCAGTGCTGATACTGCTCTCGATTCCGTCTGCCCAAAATCTTGCTGGTATCGTGCTGGCGGGCATGGGCGACGAGCCTGCCGAAGGCGAGGTGCTTTCGGAGATGCAGCAGTCAGCGGTCGAGGAGATCGGGAACATCATCACATCAGCGTTCATCGATGTGTGGGCGAACGAATTTAGCCTGGGACTTACCCAGACGCCGCCCGCATTCGTGTGCGACTATGTCCCATCGATCATCGATGCCGCACTGTCGCGGGCAGCTGAGAAAGGGGATTTTGCCGTGGTCTTCAACAGCGCGATCCAGGTCACAGGTCAGGATATCGACTGCCACATTCTGGTGCTCCCTGATCCTGATAAGATGCAGATGATGTTTGATAGCCTGAAGTGATATCATGGTCAAACATGAAAATCTTGAAACATTGAAGGAGATGGGCGATAACAGCGCGTCCATTGTGATGGAGTCGCTTTCAGAGATGCTCTGCATGGCTGTCGAGATGGATGTCTCTGCGGTTCATGTGGAGATGATCAAAGGCATCCCTGATATCCTGAAACTGCCTATTGACGTGGTTGTAGGGGCTTATGTTGGCTTTTCCGGAAAGATATCAGGCACGGTGCTGACGGTTCTCTCGATTGAGAGTGCACGCGAGATGGCTGACATCCTGCTTGCGGGGATGGACGATGATGAGCCTCTGGAATACCTGACCGAGATGCAGGAGTCCGCGATACTGGAGATCGGAAACATCATGACATCGCCGTTCATCGATGTGATGGCAGATGCCCTGTACATGGAACTGACACAAAGTCCGCCCGTGATCGCATGTGACACACTGGGTTCCCTGATCAATCTGTCGGTGAACGGGTCTGCTGACAGCGATTTTGCGATCGTGTTCAACAGTGCACTGCATGTCGTGGAACAGAACATCAAATGCAACATCCTGATGCTGCCTGACCCGGGCAACGTGGAGACGATGCTTAGAGAGCTCGGATCGCTGAAGTCAGAATCCTCCTGATGAGCGTCATGAAAGTTGCGACTTTTCAATTTATCCCTGGATGGATCCCTGGGTCATTGCAAAGAAGATTAACCTCCAACTCCGCCTAATTTACGTAATATCGCTGATTTTCGCAGGCTGCTTAACCGTCACAATCCCCACACATCATCACTTCCAAACATATCTCAAATTAATATTATCCAGCCATGGTATCTCATAATTCCTCTTGAAAACCGGGTATGAAAATCGGGGATCATCGAGGTTCCGGACACGCACCTGTCAACTCGAAGACCTTTGCAATCGGGATGACCTTTGCTCCATAACCCACGTTCCGGATCTTTCCGGACACGATTGTAATGATTCTCTCCACCAAATATTCACTTGTTCATGAGCGGTCATAAAGTTTTACGAGATGTGTATTTTCTGGTTCTGACGTTTTCTGTGGTCGCCATCGGTAGCTTCCTCGCGTATGTGAAAAAACGCAGGAGTTTCTCTCTCGTCTTTGCGTCTCTACACCTTTGCGACCTTGCGTTAGATCAGAGGAACGAGAAAGACGCGATGACGCAAGGGCGCAAAGATTGGAAACCACAGAATCCATCAGAATCAGACTTTTTCTTCTCTGTGGGCTCTCTGTGTGTTCTTCTGCGGTCCCGAATCTTCTGCCCGGTTCCGACCTGCCAGAGGCGTTTGGCAGGGTTTAAGCGATCTTTTTAATATCCCTTCTCCGATACATACCGCATACAACTTATGCGGCACACGGATTATACCGCATGCGGAGCATACAGGAAGGTTTGACATGCAATTCACACCAAACGAAAAACGCGTACTTCTGGCACTAAGCGAACTGAAACGATCAACACCAGCGGAACTTGCCGAGAAATCTGACCTGAATCCGGACGCTCTGATGCAATCCGCCTTTCTTCTAAAAGAGAAGGGGCTTCTGGGCGTTAAGGAAACGGTGACAAAGGTTTACACCTTGACGGATGAGGGGAGGGGATGTGCGAGTGATGGACTCCCTGAACGCCAGATACTCTCTTACATACAGGCATGCAACGAAAAGGTCACGATCTCAGATCTGAAAAAGAAATTCCCACCCGGCATGGTCGGGATATCCCTCGGCTGGCTGCGGCGCAAGGGATGGGCGGCGATCGTGGATGGTGCGGTCGTGCCTGCCGGCGATGCGGTACCAGAGAGAGGCGCGGATGAGGAAGTGCTCCGGATGCTGCTTGAAGGGACGCTCTCTATGGAAGATGCCCACGAAAAAGCAGTGAAGGATCTCATCAAGCGGAAACTGGTGAATGCAACAGAGAAAAAACTTAGAACGATCGAAATAACGGAAAAAGGCATAGAGATTGCGAGCGACCCTTCTCAAATGGCAGACGCGGAGGAAATTGTACAATTGACGTCTGATATCATACGAAGCCGCAAATGGGATAATATCCGCGCTTACAACATTCATGCACCCGTGCCACGGGCGTACTGTGCGAAGATTCACCCCTATCAGCGTTTGATCGACCAGATGCGCAGGATACTGCTTGAGATGGGATTCACCGAGATCAAGGGGGAGATCGTGCAGAGTTCCTTCTGGAACTTCGATGCGCTCTTCCAGCCGCAGGATCATCCTGCCCGGGAGATGCAGGATACGTTCTATCTCGATTCCGAGGCGGAGCTGCCCGAATATTACGGAAAAGTGAGGGACGTCCACGAGTTCGGCGGCGATACGGGCTCAACCGGCTGGGGTGGGAAATGGAGCAAGAAACTGTCCAGAAGAGAGGTGCTGCGCACTCACACAACCGCGATCACGATTAAGCACCTTGCAGACCACCCTGATCCTCCAAAGAAGGCG
The DNA here is from genome assembly GCA_030605805.1 of Methanosarcinales archaeon. Classification (GTDB taxonomy): domain Archaea; phylum Halobacteriota; class Methanosarcinia; order Methanosarcinales; family Methanogasteraceae; genus Methanogaster_D. The sequence continues at coordinate 15,618 of JAUWHQ010000114.1, forward strand.
TTCTGTATCGACCGGGCATACCGCCGCGAGGCGATTGATCCGACGCATACGCCTGAGTTCGAGCAGCTCGAAGGCGTGGTGATGGACCCGGGAGTCTCGTTCGCCAATCTTCTTGGATATCTTGTTGAGTTCTACCACCATATCGGTTTTAAGGATGTGCGGTTCAGACCAGGATACTTCCCGTACACAGAGCCGTCTGTTGAGCCGGAGGTCTATGTCGAGGGGCTCGGATGGGTCGAACTCGGCGGCGCCGGCATATTTAGAGAAGAAGTGACCGCACCGCTCGGAATCGACTGCCCGGTGCTCGCATGGGGGCTCGGCGTCAGCAGGGTTGCGATGCTCATGCTGGGCTTGCGAGACCTGCGGAAGCTGTATCAGCCGGATATCGACTGGCTGCGAGAGAGTCCGGTCTGTGTGTATGGGGTGTGTTTACTGTGATCTCCCGAAATGGTTTCGCCCTGGGCAGGTACCCCTCCAAACCAAATGATGGCTGAGACGCTGCCCAACAATCTGTAATGGTCAGTCGGATGTACAACAACACGAAAGGCGTGGAGACATGGGTTGGCAATACTCTTCGCGTCTCTCTCGTCTCTCTCGCCTTTCTCGCCTTTCTCGCCTTTCTCGTTAAATTGGAAAACAAGAACGCAAAGACGAAAAGACGCGAGGACGCAAAGTGGCGCAAAGAACAAAAATCCTCCTGTCGGTGATCATGTTGTATGAGCATCGGTCGCTCTCGTGTTCATGGTCAGATTGACCACTTCGAAAATCCTTATATCCCTCTGATCCATCCATGAATGAAAATCTAACGAAAACCCGATTGCGAGTTAGCGAGCTTAACTGTAAGGAATATGATCATCATGTCAACCACACCCACAACGTCCATCGCATCCATCCTCACACAGATCAAAAAAAACGAGATCACGATCGACGAGGCTAAAGCGCAGATCAGGCTCCTCCGCTTCAAAGAGATCTCCCGCGTCGCGCGGATCGATGATCACCGGTCAGAGCGAACCGGTGTGCCGGAGGCGATCCTTGCCGAGGGGAAGAGTTCTGACGACCTTGTCCGGATCGTGCAGGCATGTCTCGCAGGTGGGGGGCGCATACTAATTACGAGGGTGTCAGACGCCCAGGTTGGCGCACTCAGGTCGGGCATCGACCCATGCCCCCCGGTCATGGAATTAAACGAGCGTGCCAGAACGCTTGTGTGCGCCCGCGACGCCGGCACGCCCGAAAAAACGGGCGGGAGGATCGGCATCATCACCGCTGGCACCGCTGACATCCCGGTCGCAGAGGAGGCACAGGTCGCGGCAGAAGAGATGGGCTGCGTTGTGGATGTGATTTATGATGCGGGTGCAGCAGGCATTCACCGGCTCTTTCCAGACCTTGGCAGTCTGATCGAGAAGGGTGTGGATGCGATTGTCGTTGCCGCCGGAAGGGATGGTACGCTCCCAACAGTCGTTGCCGGGCTCGTGCCGGTTCCTGTGATCGGGCTGCCGGTTTCGGTGGGGTATGGCGCGGGCGGAAAGGGTGAGGCAGCGCTTCTCTCGATGCTTCAGTCATGCTCGGTTCTCGCGGTCGTGAATATCGATGCGGGGTTTGTTGCAGGCGCGTTTGCAGCGCGTATTGCGAATCTTGCTGCGGCGGCGCGAAAGTCGGCGTAAGCGATTGTGAGCGATCGGGCTGCACAATATTTATGGAGACTGAGCATGTATGCAAGTATCATGTACTTTCATCTGGTCGGCTACTTCAACACCAGCGCGCCCGCAAATCAGGCAGATGCGGACATAGCAGGCTTAATAAACGAAGCAAACGAGACGTTTCTTGCAAAAGGCGCACCAGCCGGGAAAGGCGCGAAGATACTGAACTTTCGCATCAAAGATCAGAAGATACACATCGAGATCGAATCGGATCGATATGTGCGTGCTCACGATGCGATTCTCAGGTTTAGAAAGCCTCTTGCGGCTCTTCTTGGGAAGAAATACCGGATAGGCATCAGAGGAATCAAAATCGAGTCTTTTGTTGTAAAATTCCCATCAAACAACCCGGTTAAATCGAGAAAGATTCCTTACGTCTCGAATATTGAGTTCGATGGTCAGGAGATCACCCTGAAGATGGAGATCAATGAGTCGCAGATCCGGAATCGGATACCTGACCGGATCATCACACTCATCGAGGACAAGATCGCCGCGCAGGAGTATGGTGGCAAGGAGGAACACTGGAACCTGCTCTGGGAGAGCGAGAGAAAGCCGACTTTATGCACCGATGACCCGACATCAGAACTGCTCAAACATGGCTGGATCAAGCACGGAGCAGCCCGCGGGCAGTGGATTTACGGTCCTGAGATCACCAGAATGTTCAGGGCTTTTGAAAGCATCGTGGTAAAGGAGGTTCTTGAGTTTCTCGGGTACCGCGAGATGATTTTCCCGAAACTCGTGACATGGAGTGTCTGGGAGCGATCAGGACATGCAAAAGGCGTTTATCCCGAAATTTATTACGTTTGCCCTCCGAAAACGAGGGATCCTGACTTCTGGGAGGAGGTCTCTGACTATTACAAGGTCACCCACGAGATTCCACTCGATCTGATCGAACAGAAGATCGATAAACCGATCGGCGGGCTGTGCTACGCCCAGTGCCCGCCGTTCTGGCATTTTTTGCAGGGAACGACCATCGCGGATGACACGTTTCCTGCCCGTGTCTTTGACCGGTCAGGAACGTCGCACCGGTACGAGAGCGGAGGCATCCACGGCATCGAGCGGGTGGATGAGTTCCACCGCATCGAGATCGTCTGGATCGGCACGCCAGAACAGGTGGGAGAAGAGTCGGTGCGCATTCAGGAGCGGTATAAAGACATATTCGAGGAGATACTCGAACTGACTTGGCGGAAGGCGTGGGTTACGCCCTGGTTCATGGCGCAGGAGGGTTTGACCGGGACGGCGGGAAGCAAGAGCGTTGGTACGATCGATTACGAATCATTCATGCCGTATCGGGATGGATGGCTCGAATTCCAGAACGTAAGTGTGAATGGGGACAAATATCCGAGCGGATTTGGCGTAAAATCGCAGAGCGGGTCTGAACTGTGGAGCGGTTGTTCTGGAGTCGGGCTTGAGCGCTGGGCAAGCGCATTTCTTGCGCAGAAAGGGATCGATCCTGAGAACTGGTCGCCTGCGTTCAGAGAAATCGTTGGCAAGCTGCCGAGTGGTTTCGTGTTTCTATGAAAAACCTGCTCTCCGGACTAACGGTATGTTCTGGAGAATTGTGCCCCAATCTGTCCTGAATGCGGGCATCAAATGAATCGCAACGGATACATTGTTGATAAAAATAGCAGTAGGCACCATGACCAGATACGAGGATGGTGCCCTGTGACAGTATGAGAAATGTTCACTATTCTCTAACCTTCTTCCCCAAAAAGCCCATCATACGTCACCGTGAACAATGCCTCGCCATCAGGCAGGTTGGGCGAGTCGACCAATTTTGCGACACGCTTTTCACCCTTTGATTTTCGCAGGTATATCCGAAATGTCGAGGTGTGCCCCAGAATGTGCCCGCCGATCGGCTTTGTCGGGTCGCCGAAGAATGCATCCGGCTTTGACATCACCTGATTGGTTATAAAGACTGCGGCATTGTTCAGATCGCCAAACCGCATGATGTTATGCAGATGCTTGTTCAGTTTCTGCTGCCGGTCAGAGAGCGTGCCCCGCCCGACATATTCCGCTCGGAAATGCGCGGTCAGCGAATCCACGATGAGCAAGCGTACAGGCTTTTCGGTGTCTTTGAGCGAATCTGCAAGCTCGGAGGCGCTTTCAACGAGGAGCATCTGGTGATTCGAATTGTATGCGCGGGCAACATGGATGTTCTTGAGGAATTCCTCCGGATCAAAGTCGTCGTCATATCGCTTCGACAGACCGTTCACCATCTGCGCGATCCGATCCGGTCGAAAGGTGTTCTCTGTGTCGATCAGGATCGCAGATCCATCCAACCCGCCCTTATCGACCGGCAACTGAACGTTTACTGCAATCTGATGTGCTATCTGGGTCTTTCCACATCCAAATTCACCGTACACCTCGGTGATCGCCTGGGTTTCAAATCCCCCACCCATCATCCGGTCAACCTCTGCGCACCCGAGACTGATCCTACCGACGCTCTTCCGCCGCTCAAGGATGGCGTCTCCGGTCTCAAATCCTCCTATATCAGCAGATCGGCGTGCCGCAGCAATGATCTTGACAGCCGTTGACTCCCCGATTTCGGCGGTGTTCGCAAGTTCGGATGGCGATGCAACCGCAATCGCCTCGATTGAATTGAATCCGGCGTCCTTCAGTTTCTCAGCGGTTGCAGGACCGATCCCTGGTAGTTCTTCTATGGACATTTCGTTCGTAGTCATTGATCAACCTGTCTTCCGAGGTGTATTAATCGTTTAGCATGAGCGGGGTGAAAGTGAATTTTGATTCGGAAATCCGGACTGTTTGGTGCCAGACGCCGCTGCTGACGCATTTTACCCCTGCCGGTCGGCAATTGTGCTGTGTGACAGATGCGGGGTCAACGCACTGCACTTAAGCACGTCATCTGCGTCATACCGCAGTTTGATCGTGCGGCTTCTGCCGTGCATGCCAGTGGTCATGAGATCGGCGTCGATCAGTCGCAGGGACACGAGTTTGCTTACCATCGTGTGAAATCTTGTGTATCCGAGCCCCACCGATTCGTGGAAGGCTGCATACACATCACCGGCTGTTGATGCGCCTTTTTTTGCAAGAATCGCAAGAATCGCACACTCCCCCTCGCTAAGCGACGATATCATTCGTGAAAGGTGCAGCATCCGTGATCTCTTGTACGCTGAGCGCACATCTTCTATCGAAATAGTCATGCTCGCTCTTTGCTCGGCGCCAAGACCTGATCGCTTGAGAAGATCGATTCCAACCCTGATATCGCCAGCTTCTGACGTGTAATCGGCGATAACGTCGAGCACATCATCTGAAATCACTCCATCGTAGAATCCAAGCCTTGCACGATCGTGCAGGATGCTTTTCAGCTCATCCCATGCGTATACCGGGAACATGATCTCTTCGGGCAGGAAGATCGAGCCGACCTTGGGATCGAGGACATAATTCATGCGATCGTCGCTCAAAATCGCGACCACGCTGATCTTTGTCCCGGGATGAGTTTCATGAGCACGCAATAGTGAATAAAGTACATTATCCACCTCTTTTTCGTGGAATAAATAATTTATATCGTCGAGTGCTACGATCAGAATCTTTTCATTCTGAATAAGGTATTTCACAATCTCATCAAAGATTTTTCTGAACGAAACCCCTGATGAAGGTGGCGCATGCCCGATCAGCTTGTGGAAGATGCTTGAAAATATCGTATATCTGGTCTGGTTTGCCTGACAGTTGATATGCACAGTGATCACGCCCGGCGCATGTTCGCCCAGTTCCTCAAACGCCTTCTTCACCGCCGTGGTCTTTCCAGTGCCGGGCGGACCTACGCACATCAGATCGAGCGGGCGCATCCCCTGCATCGCGGGGCGCACCCCGAACATGAGCGATCTTAATTGTGACTCCCGGTGCGCGAAATGCTCAGGAATGTGGTCGAATTCAAAGATTTCGCCCCGCCTGAACAGCGTTTGATCCCACATCAACGTTTTCCCAGGCATGGTTATGCTATTTCGGGGGAGATGTTAATAATGGTTTGCAGCATGACACGATTATATGATACGGTCAGGACCCACGTTTGGATTCTTCGTTTTTGAATCTCAACTTCAAAATCCCAAAAAATCTCTGTGACACCACCGAAAAATACGGATAAAGGGAGGTTTTCCCTTCACCGCTTCACTCTTTGCTTCAGATATCCTTTCTGACGTAACTGATACGTCCCTTCTGCCAGTCATCCCATCCTGGCGCACATTCGCTCAGCGTCTCTGTGACCTCTTCGAGCAGTTCCGCAGGTATTCCGACCACAAGTTCATCATCTGCGAGCCCTGCGTTCTTGGCTGCACCATCGCACCCGATAGAGACATTGATATTGCCTGATATGTATGGATAGGCTGTGGCATCCGAGCATGTCGATTGTATGCCCGCGAAGTTCGCATTGAACCGTCCGCCGTGCCTGTAGATCATCGCCTGGACGATCCGCCTTGCCGCAAGCACGCCAGCCATGACCACGATCACATCAGGTCTTGCGCCGTCAGGATCGGTCGGCGCCCTGTCAAGCGGCGCAACGATAGTGGCGACCGTCGATCCGGGCGCGGGTCTCGGCATCTGATCGATCACGCGCTTGGCAACGCCGAGCGAGACCTCCTTATTCAACTTATAGTGATATAGCGCGCCTGTCTTGAGGTTTGGCCCGTAATCGATCAGCCCGATGGCTGTCGCACCGCCCTTACAGGCGTGCGTGCCTGCTTTCGCAAGGCTCACGGTATCTTCGAATCTGGCATCCTGAAGCATCTGACAGTACCGCCGCGGCGACCCGATCTCTGATAAGTCTTCAGGGATGTCTTCTTCCCTCTTTATGAGTGAGACTGCTATCGGTTTTCCTTTCAGTCCCAACAGGTTTACGAGTTTATCTGACATTTCTGCATAGTCCATGCTAAAACCCTCCTTTGATAGGTGGATATGGATTATCAATCCGTCTTTCGGATATAAAGGTTACCAAAAGTCATCAGTCAATGTGATGGTGGCTGAGAAGAGTTGTCAGGGGGTGTTGTGATTGGTGTCGATCTGTAAGCGATCGGGACCGGCTCCACGACCTCCACGATCTCTTCGACCGTTCTGTCGAGTTGCATCAGCAACATGCCAAGATTGGCGTTCGGTTTGATCAGTGTCACCAGCAGCATTTTTCTACCCGCACCCATGATGATCAACCGTCCGTGCCGCGATTCCACGATCATTCGCTTGGGCACTTCCCGATCCAAGCCCTCGGCTGTGATTTCAGCGGCGCCAAGCACGGTTGCCGCCATTGCAGCAAACGTCCTTGCATCGCCCGGCGCATTTGATGCAACCAGTATTCCATTCCGACTCACTATCGCACTCGCCTCGACCGAAGAATCCGTATGCAAATCGGATAAAGTCCTGTTAAGCGTGGTTATTATAGCCATGAGACATATCAACCCCTCGACGATGTGTCAATCCACATATATC